>SMXQ01000106.1 GCA_004356985.1 Alphaproteobacteria bacterium
GAGCAGGGCAAGGCCGACCTTTATAACGCTTGCGAATGGGGCAACTATTCGCGCGTCGAGGGCACCAAGGTCAAGAGCCGCCAAATCGGCCGCCGTTCCATCGTGACCTACGCGGCACTGGTGGTGCGTGGCGATTCTCCGGTGCAGACACCGCAGCAGTTCGCCAACCGCCAGATTGGCGTTCCGATGTTTTCCGGCACCCATTATCTCACGCTTCAGATGTTGGAGGGCTTTGTCCCGCGCGATCTGATCAAGCTGGGCCGCGTGCCCAACGGCTCCAACTACCGTTACAAGATGCTCATGGATGGCACCGTCGATGCCACCACGTTGACCGAGCCCTATATCACGCTTGCCGAGAAAACCGGGTGCCGCATCGTTATTGGGTCCTTCCATCATGGCACCGAGGTCGCGTCCGACCGCGTGGACGCCGAAACTTACAGCGCGTTCAATCGCGGGGTGCGCGCGGCGGTACGCCTTATCAATGCGGACAAGGACGCGTACATGCACTACTTCATCGACTACTACAAGGAACTCGACCCCGAGGGGATGGCCAAGCTCAAGGTCAGTGACCTCAACCCGGCTCGCTTGCTGCTTGTCGATCCGGCGCCGATTCCCGAAGACGAGCTGCGGCGCACCTTCGAGTGGATGAAAAGCTGGGACTTCCTGGAAACGGCGGACGACGACGAGAGCGAACTCGTAAACGCCGACGTGCAGCAGCACGGCTATCAGCGGGTGCCCGACGAAGCCGAGCTGGAGACAGAAATATTGAAAGGTGTCTAACCCGGTTGGCACGGCCTTAGTTAAGAACTAAAAGCGGGCCCCCGAAGGGGCCCGCTTCATGAGCGCAGGGCCGCCATCGATCAGCCCTTGCAATCGACCCGCTTGGCCTCTGAACCGGGGCTGGGATAGGTAAAGGTGCAGGTCATGCCGACCTTGATGGCCTTGCGCTTGGCCTTCTTGCCGTCGATGGTGACCTTGGTGCGCGAGCCCGAAACCTTGGCCTTCACTTCCTTGCCCTTGTAGCTGATGAAGATGCGCCGGCCGCCGCGCTTGGTGGCGGTGACCTTGCCGGTGTGCTTGGCCAGGGCGATCTTCACCATCCTGACCTTGCCCTTGGGTTGGATCAGCTTCTCGACCCGCTTGACGATGTCCTTGGGCGTGTTCGCCAGCTTGGCGATCATCTGCTGGACCTCTTCACCGGTAATCGGGCTCACGTCGCGGTCCTGGGCAGCGGCATCCTTGAGGAAGCCGGGGTCCGCGACGGTCGCCATGAAGGCCTTACGCATGGCCTTGACCCGGTCCAAGGGGACCTTGGGACCCAGCGCATAGGGCCGGCCCATGGCTTTGGACGTCAGCATCAGACGGAAAAAGCCATCGGCCTCTTTGACCGTGAACTCAGGAAGCACGTGCTTCCTGTCGATGACGTCGAAGATAAGCGGTACGCCCATCTTGGTGAGCTCGGGATGCGGCTTGAGCGAGAGCTGGACCAGCACCGCGAACTTTCCCGCCGCGAGCTCCTTGCGGTTGCCGATCTTGAACGACGACCAGGACTGGCTGACGCCATCGACCTCTTTCCGCTTCATGGCCAGGTGCACCAAGGTGGCGGAGGGGTAGCCGCCCACCAGTTGGAACTTGGCGCCCAGCACGTTGTTGGTCAGCGCCGGATAGAACTGGGTGTCCGACGGCCCGGTGGTGCCCATGATCGCCGTCTTGGTGAAGATATCCTCGAGCTTGAGCACCCCGGAGGATTTCAGCACCACTATGATGCCAACCTCGTTGGTCACGCTGCCCAGCCATTGGAACTTCATGGGGTCGAACATCGGCCCCTTCTGGCCCATGATCTGGGCCATGGGCGCGCCGCGCTGGAGGCCGGCGATGATGGTGCCGTCCTGGGGCGCCACGTTGTAAATGTAATTGGCCGCGACGATGCCGCCGGCGCCCGGCATGTTCTTGACGATGACGCGGGGACTGCCCGGGACATGCTTGGGAAAATGCCGCGCCAGGGTGCGCGCGTACATATCGTAGCCGCCGCCGGGGGCGGAGCTTTGGATGATGGTGATCCGTTTCTTCTTGTAGAAATCGGCGACAGCGTCGGCACTGACGGGGGCTGGCGTCATGGCGCCAAGCAGCCCGGAGATGCCGAAGGCGAGGGCGGTGATCCCGCCCGTATACTTGAATGACATGATAAATCTCCCAATGATGTGAGGAGGCGCTTGACACGCTCAGGAAATTTTCCGGAACTCTAGCACTGGCCAAGGATCATGAGAAAGCGGCGCGTTCAATCGCGGGGTGCGCGTGGCGGCGCACCTTCGATTGGATGAAAAGCTGGGATTTCCTGGAAAATGTAGACAGCGAGGATGAACTCGTAGACGCTGACGTGTAGCAGCACGGCTATCAGCGGGCGCCCGACGAAGCCGAGCTGGAGTCAGAGATATTGAAAGGCGTCTAACCCGGTTGGCACGGCATTAGCTTGGAACTAAAAGCGGGCCCCCGCAGGGGCTCGCTTCATGAGTGCTGGTTGGCAATCGGATCAGCCCTTGCAATCGACCCTTTTGGCTTCCTCGCCGGCGCCTGGGTAAGTAAAGGTGCAGGTCATGCCGACCTTGATGGCCTTGCGCTTGGCCTTCTTGCCGTTGATGGTGACCTTGGTGCGCGAACCCGACACCTTGGCCTTCACTTCCTTGCCCTTGTAGCTGATGAAGATGCGCCGGCCGCCCTTCTTGGTGGCGGTGACCTTGCCGGTGTGCTTGGCCAGGGCGATCTTCACCATCCTGACCTTGCCCTTGTATTGCATCAGGCTCTCGAGCCTCTTGATGGTGGCCTTGGGCGTGTTCACCAGGGTAGCGATCATCTGCTGAATCTCTTCACCGGTAATCGGGCTTACGTCACGGCCCTGGGTACGAGCATCCTTGATGAAGGCGGGGTCGGTGACGGTCGCCATGAAGGCCTTGCGCAGCGCCTTGACCCGGTCTTTTGGAACCTTGGGACCGAGCGCATAGGGCCGCCCCATGGCCTTGGACGTCAGCATCAGACGGAACAGGCTGTCGGCCTCCTTGACCGTGAACCCGGGCATCAGGTGCTTCTTGTCGATGACGTCGAAGATCAGCGGCACGCCCATTTTGGTGAGCTCGGGATGCGCCTTCAGCGAGAGCTGGGCCAGCACCGCTATCTTGCCCTCCTCGAGCTCCTTGATGTTGCCGATCTTGAACGACGACCAGGACTGGCTGACGCCATCGACCTCACCCCGCTTCATGGCCAGGTGTATTATGGTGGTCGAGGGGTAGCCGACCACAAGCTGGAACTTGGCGCCGAGAATATTGTTCATCATGGCCGGGAAGAACTGGGTGTCCGACGGCCCGCTGGAGCCCATGACCGCCGTCTTGGTGAAGACGTCCTCGAGCTTGAGCACCCCGGAGGATTTCGTCACCGCCAGGACGCCCGCCTCGTTGGTCACGCTGCCGAGCCACTGGAACTTCATGGGGTCGAAAAGCGGCCCCGTCTGGCCCATGATCTGGGCCATGGGCGAGGCGCGATTGAGGCCGCCGATGACGGTGCCGTCCTGGGGCGCTACGTTGTATACGTAATTGGCCGAGACGATGCCGCCGGCGCCCGGCTTGTTCTGAACCAGGAAGCGGGGATTGCCGGGAACGTGATTGGGCAAATGGCGCGCCAGGGTGCGCGCGTACATATCGTAGCCGCCGCCCGGTGCCGAGCCCTGGATGATCGTGATCCGTTTGTTCCTGTAAAAATCGGAAATTGCGTCGGCGCTGACGGAGGCTGGCGTCAGGACGCCAAGCAGCCCGGCAATGCCCAAGGTGAGGGCGATGGTCCCGCTCGTATACTTGAATGACATAACAACTCTCCCAATGGTGTGAGGAAGCGCTTGACACGCTCAGGATATTTTTCCGAGACCCTAACACGGGCCGAGGATGATAGGAAAGCGGTGCGTTTGGCGCCATCCATGACGATGCAGGCGGTGGGGTGTCTTATTGAGGACAGCGTCCGCGTACGCGGGCCGGCTTACTCGGCGGCGCCGGGCTTGGCCATGGGCGCGCGCGGCGCGAGGATGGTCGCGATACACAGCGCCATGAAGCCGATGGTGATGAAGAAGATCCACTGGGGCGCCAGGTTGTCCATGACGGCGCCCAAAATTATCGGCGCCAGGCTGCCCCCCGCGTTCTGACCGGTGAAAACGAAGCCGAACACCTTGCCCGTCGAGCCCCTGGGCACCACCGCGCGCACCATGAGGTCGCGGGCGGGGCGGACGACGCCGTGACAGAAACCGGCGAAGCCCAGCACCACCACCAGAACCAGGTAGTGCAGCGGCAGCACGGCGATGGTGAGGACGGCGACGATGGAAGCCGCGTAGGCCAGCGCCGCGAACATGTCCTGGCGGTGGATGTGGTCGGAAATCCAGCCGCCGGCGAGAACCGCGAAGGAACCGACCAGCAAATAGGCGCTCACCGCGATTCCGGCGTCGATCACCGACGTCCCATGCAAAGCGTTGAGGGCGGGGATGGCGAAGCTTTGCATGCCGCTGCTGGCCAGCGACGACATGGCGAAAAAGGAAAACAGCAGAAGCACCGGCCGGGAGAACAGGAGCTTCGCGTGATCGCCCAAGGTCTCGCTTGGCGCATCTTCGTTGTTGTTGGGAAGGGCGTCGATGACGTCGTCCTTGAGAGAGGACCGGTAAATGATGATGAACAGCCACACCACGTATCCCGCGGCGGCGCTGGTCAGCACCGCGGTCTGCCAGTTCCAGTAGGTGGCGACGAAGGTGATGTAGGCGGGGGCCGCGGCAAAACCGAGATAACCCGAAAACGTGTGCACCGAAAAGGCGCGGCCCATGCGCCCTTCGCTGATCGAGCCATTGAGGATGGCGTAGTCGGCCGGATGGAAGACGGCATCGCCGATGCCCGCCAGGACCACCAGGACGAGGATCGTCCAAAAACCGGTCGCGAAGGCCAACAATGTCATGGCGGTGACCATCATCAGCAGCCCCGGCAACAGGATCGCCATGGCGCCGTGGCGGTCGACGAAGAAACCGGAAATGATCTGCATCACGCCGGTGGACACGTAGCGGGCGCTCAGCACGACGCCGAGCAGCGTGTAACTGATGCCGAGATCCTCATGCCAAAAGATCATCAGCGTCGGCAGGGCCAGCATGTAGAAGTGGCTCAGGAAATGGCCGCCGCAAATCAGGCCCAATATCTTGAAATCGCTTCGTAATTCTGTCGTCGCGGCGGTCATGCTCTTATCTCCGCGCGGCCTGGCCGGCGGCGTTGGCGGCCTTGCGCGCTTCCCGGGCCGAACCAAGCACGGCCAGGATGCAGAGCATCAGGAACAACGCCGAGGCATAGAACACCCATTCCGGCGCGCCGAAATCGATCATCGCCCCGAATACCACGGGGGAGATGCCGCCGCCGATGGCTTGGCCGGAGAAGACGAAGCCGAAAGCCTTGCCGATGGAACCCTTGGGGCTGGCGGCGCGGATCATCATGTCGCGGGCGGGCCGGATCACGCCCTGGAACAGGCCCGCCAGGGTGAAGAAGAAGACCAACAAGGCGTAGTGCAGATCCACGGCGCCCACCACCAGGGAGATCACCGCCGTGACGAAAAGCGCCACCGAGGCGGTGAGCGCATGGCGCTTGTCATAGTCCGCCAGCACGCCGCCCACCAGCACGCCGAAGGCCGAGGCGAACAGGAAGCCGGTCAGGGCGCCGCCCGCCGCCGATAGCGAGGTGTCGTGCAGGGTCACCAGGGCGGCCACCGCGAAGTTCTTGAAACCGCCGGTGCCCAAGGATTGCATCGCAAAGAACAGGAATAGGAACAGCATCGGCTTGGCGGCGAGAATCTGCATGATCGACTGCCAAGTCGTCAGTTCTTTTCCGTCCGCCGCCACCGCGGCTTCGGCGGCCCCATGCTTCCTGCTCCTGGCGACGCCTTCATGGATGTGTTTCCATTGGCTCAAGAGTCCGAAGACGACGAAGAGGCCGACCGCCACCGAGGCGAGAACGGCGTTGCGCCAGTTCCAGCCCAGGGCCGAGACCAAAAATAGCGTCACCACCGGTGCCAGGGCGGTGCCGAGATGACCGGCGAAGGTGTGGGCGCTGAACGACCGCCCCATGCGCGACGCGTTTACCGTCTGGTTCATGATCGAATAGTCGGCGGGGTGGAACACGGCGTTGCCGATGCCGGCCAGCATGAAGGATAGTGCGATCATCCAAAAGGCGTTGCTCATGGACACGAAGAGGTAGGACAACAAGATCATGGAAAAGCCGAAAATCAGGACCTTACGCGCCCCGAAACGGTCGACCAGGATGCCGGCGGGCAATTGGGTGGTGCCCGATGCCAGGCTCTTGAGGCTCAGCAACAGGCCCAGCAAGGTGTAGGAAACGCCCAAGTCATCGTGCAGCAAGGGAAACAGGGGCGGCAGCATCATCGTGTAGTAATGACTCATGAAATGGCCGCCGGAGAGAATTCCGACGACCCTAACGTCCTGTTTCAAGCCCATTGCCGCAGTATCAGCCATTGTGTTTCGTCTCTTGGTGTTTAATTAATAATAGTTCTAATCCAAAAACTGCCGGGGCGTCCAGGGCCATTCGCGGTCGACCGACCGGCTCCGCGGGCCGCGGCGCACCGAACTCAAAGCCGTGTCCGGCTTCGGCTAAATCTTGAACTCGCCCTGCAGGGATTCCGGGAAAAGGTCTTCCGGGGCCAGATGACGCTGGGTAATGCCTTGTTCGAAGGACCACCTGAGAAACGCCTCCAGGGTCACCCGGTTGGGTTCGATTCCGTAGGGGAAATAGTCCGCGCCCAGAAGTTCTTGTTGGCGCTGGGTGAAATGGGTGGACCAGGGCAGGGGCACCCGCGACGCGGTGATTTCCAGGAGCCTTTCGACCGACCGGTCCCGCGCGGTCATGAAGGCGGTCAACAGGTTTCCCGCGACCCAGGGGTTTTTGTCGAGGATTTCCTTGCGCACGGCGATGACATGCATGATGGGGAAAACCTTAGTTTCACGGTAGTACGCTTCTTCCGCCGATTGATAATCCTCGAACAGGCGCCGCACCTTGGGGTGTTTGTCGAGATAGACGTTGGGGGCATGGGCGGAGAAGGCGGCGTCGAGATCGCCCGATGCCAGCATCTCACCCAGCGCCCGGGTGGGCTCGGGCGTCAGGCTGACGCCGTCGGGCAGGTTCAGGGTGACCTTTTCGACGCGGCCCGGTTGATTGACGCCGGCCTGGCGCCAGTCGACCTCCTGGAGGGGGATGCCGACGTGATCGGTCAACCAGCCCCGGGTGTAGACCGACGCGGTCTGGGCCCATTCCGGGGTGCCGATACGCTTGCCGCGGAGGTCTTCGGGCTTCTCGATGCCGGAATCGGTGTTGATATATATGTTGGACAGGCGGAACACCCGCGAGGGGAAGATCGGCAGCCCCAGGATATCCGGCCGGTCTCCCGCCACCTGGGCGACGAATTTCGCCATGGACATTTCCGAGACGTCGAAATCCCGGTGCAGGGTAAAGCGGTAGAAGATTTCCTCGACCCCGTAATCGAGCATGTTCACCTCGATTCCTTCCACCGGAACGCGTTCGGTGCCGACTTCCCGCGTGTGGTCGTAATCGGAAATGGCGAGGCTAAGTTCAAGCTTGGACATTTAATTCTCCCGGGGCCGCACCCGAAAGGGGCGCGCATTGTTGTTCAGGGGTGGGTTGTTCCGTCGCCGCACACCAACCCTTGGGCCGGACTACCGGTGCTTGGGTTTCGGCATGGTGATGGAGATTATGGCGATAACCATGAAGAACGCCAACAGGTAGAACACCCAGGCGGGTTTATTCGCGTCCATGATGACGCCGAACAAAGCGGGCGAGACGGCGGCGCCGGCGGCGATTCCCGCCGATACGAAGCCGAAGACCTTGCCGGTCGATCCCTTGGGCGAAGCGGCGCGAAGCATCATATCGCGCGCCGGACGGATGATCCCCTGGCACAAGCCGGCGATGACCATCACCGCGCACAGCAAGATGGCCCCCGGTTTGAACAGGGTCATGGACAACATGACGGCGCCGGTGATGACGAAGGCGATTACGGCGGTAAGGTCGTGGCGTTTCGTGCGGTCGGCGATCTCGCCGCCCAGCAGGATGCCGGCGACGCTGGCGAACAGGTAGGAGGTCAGCGCATAGGCGGCGATCTCGAGCGGCGCGACGTCGAGCCCCACCAGGGCCACCACCAGGAATGCCTGGACGCCCGACGCGGTCATCCCCAGGGCCGCGAAGAACAGGAAGAACAGCAGCATGGGGGCCGAAAACAGCAACGCCAGGCCTTCTTTGGTGGTGGGGCCGGCCTTGGCGGGGCCGGGCGTGTCCGTCTCCAGGTCCATCGCCGGGGTGTCCGATTTCTCCTTGCCGGGGAGAAGCGCGTCGTCGTGGAGGCTGTTCCACTGGCTGACCATGGCGAACATGGTGGCGATGCCGATCAATCCGGCGATGACCAGGGCCATTTTCCAATCGGTCAGCGCGGCGAGGAACAGCATCGTTGCCGGCGCCAGGGCGAAACCGAGATGGCCGAAGAAGGTATGGATGGAAAAGGCGCGGCCCATGCGCGCCGGGTTGATGGAGGCATTCAGAATCGCGTAATCGGCGGGATGAAACACCGAGTTGCCGACCCCCGCCAACGCCAGCCACAACAGCATCAGCCCGAAGGTGGCGTCGAAGGGCAGGCCTAGGCCGGCCAAGGCCTGGCCCATTGCCGGCGACAGGCCCACCAGGACGAAGCACGCGGACATGAGGAACAGCCCGGTGGCCAGCACCACCCGCGCGCCGACCCGGTCCACCAGGAAGCCGACGGGAATCTGGGCCACCGCCGTGACGGCATAGAGCAGGGCCATCATCAGGCCAAGCTCGGTGAAGCTCAGCCCCAAATCCGCCCTCATGAACACGAACAACGGCGGCAGGGCCAGGAAATAGAAATGGCTGAGCAGGTGCCCCGTACTGATCAGTCCCAGGACCTTCATGTCCTGGCGGAAATCGCCGACCGTTACCGCGCTGGTCATCTACGCGAACCTTTCACTTTCCTGGAATGCCAACGAATTGCAAACACCTCGCGGCGGCGAAAGCCCGTCCATGGGGGCGCGGTTTCAACCGGGCTCGGCCCCGTCCGGGGTCGAGAACAGAAGCGACTTGATGACCAGGGGGACGACATTGGTGGGTTGGATCACCTCGCCGATATCGACGTAATCGAATTCCTTGAGGTTGACCCCGTCGACGGAGACGATATCCGCGGTGACGCCGCATTCGCGGGTCAGGATGTTGCCGATGGTCTTGCCGATGTCGCCGTCGATCATCAGCACAAGGGGTTGGCTGCCCTTGATGGTCTTTGGCAGGCCGGCGCAGATACCGTCGGCCAGCGCCTTGAGACGCGCATGCAAGGGGTCGCCCTCCCAGTTGAAGGCAAGTGCGTTGACCTGCTCCCCGTCCACGCAATCGAACCGCTTCAAGGCCTTCTGGATTTCCTCGGTCACCTTGATCGCGTCGATATCGCCGTCGAGCTTCACATTGGGACGCAGCACGGGGATATTGCGGACCGGCAGGGCATCGGCGTTGGAGACGTGAATGGTGTTGCCCGAGACCTGGACGGAAAACTGCGAGGCGCCGATGACGGTGGCGCGGATGCCCTGGCCCGGATCCATCACCTTGTAGGGAATGCGTTTGTCCTTGAGGGCATTGCTCATGGCGTCGGCGAGCTGCCGGCCGATGTCGTTGTGGTCGGCGGTCTCCCGCCCGTAAATGAATTCCGACACGCCGCCGGAGAAGGTGACCAGGTCGGGCACCGGGGTCTTGGGGAGGCTCTCGGTGACCATGAGATCCTTGGTCAGGCCTTCCGGGTCTTGTTGCATGGCCGCGGGGATCAGCACGTCCACCATGGTATCGACCAGCTTCTTGATCTCCTCATCGCTGAGTTTCTTGCCCATGACGAGCTCGACGCCCGCCCTCTCGGCGTGGGCGAAGGCCGGCCCCTCGATGCGTTCGATCTTGCCGTCGTCGTCGAAGGCGATCAACCGGCCGCCCACTTCGATGGCGGCCGTCGCCAGCACCCGTCCGCCGTGGCACAGGGCAAGCTTGGTGGTGCCGCCGCCCATGTCGATATTGAGCACGTTGGAATGATCCTTGCGCGAAAGGGCGATGGCGCCGGACCCATGGGCGGCCATGGCGCTTTCCATGTGGTGGCCGGCCGAGGCACAGACGAACTTGCCCGATTCCTCGGCGAACAGGTGGGCGATGGCCTCGGCATTATTCCGTTTCAGCGCCTCGCCGGTCAGGATCACGGCGCCGGAATCGATTTCTTCGCGGCTCAGCCCGGCTTCCTTGTAGCCGCTCTCGATGAAGCTCTTCAATTGCCCGACATCGATGTTGTTGTTTTCGAGATAGGGCGTGATCAGGATCGGGGAGCGCCAAAGAATCTCGCGGTTGACGACCACGAAGCGGGAGCTCAGCGCCGTCGTCAGGCGCTGCAGGTGAACCCGCGCGAACATCAAATGCGACGTCGATGAGCCGATATCGACGCCGACGGTAACCAGTTCCACGTTGTCCGCGGACCAGATGGCGTCGGCGATGGCCTGTTGTTCTTCGGGCGACATGTGCCCGTGATCGAATCCGAGTTCATGCATGCTGAAATATTCTCCTTGTTCCTTGCCTGGACCGCGCCGGATGCGGCCCGGTAGGTTCTGACCCGTTATTTTCTAAAAGATGTTTCGTCGATGAATTGGCCCATGTCGGATGAGACGCCGGTCTTGGCGATGGCATCCAGCCATTGTTGATGGAGGCGGGGGTTCTGGTCGGTGTATTCGATCTGCCGGCCGCCTTTCTTGATGTCGGCGTCGGACTTGCCGGCGGCGCCTTCGCGGCGGAGGGTGGAGAAAGGATAGCGCCGGCTGCCCATGCCGATGGCGAGGTAGCGGGCGGGTTCCGGCGCGGTGTTGAAGTGCTGATGGAACATCCAGTAGGGCGGTGCGTACATGATCCCGTGGCGCCACGGGACCTCGCGGAATTCCTCGTCGCCTTCATACCAGAGCTTGGTATAGCCGGACCCGGTCACGGCGAAGATGTGGAGGCCGTCGCCGTGGCGGTGGCCTTTCTTGTAGCGCGCCGTGGGGATTTCCGAGGTGTGGGCATGAAGCGTGCCGTCGGCGAGGATGAAGGTGATGTTGGAGCCGCCCGCGCCGCGCTCGTTCCAGGTGATCAACTCGAATTTGGTGAGGTCGGGAACGAAGGTGGTCTCCCACATGTGGCGTCCCGGCTTCATCTCGATGAAGTCGCCGTCGCCCTCGTAATATTTGGGATCGCCGAGCCGGTCGGCGAAGACGAAGTCGTTGTCGAAGATGAAATTCTCGTTGTGGAACAAGTTCATGGTGAGGGGCAGGAAATGGGTGCAGGCGAGCAGCGCGCGTTCGCCGCCCGACCCGTTGTAGATTTGGTATCCCGTGTTGAGCGGTAGGGCGAACAGGCTTTTGGGCGCCCATTCGAAGGAATGGCGGCCGCCGTTGGCAAGCTCGATGGTGGTGGAACCGTGGCCTTCGAGAACGTAGACGAAGCATTCATAGAGGTGGCGCGCCGGTGCGGTCCGTTTGCCGGGGCCGATATCCAACAGATAGCAGGTACAGAAATCGCCCCGGCCCTTGACGTGGCAAAAGGCCCCCTTGGCGTCGAAACGGGGCCATGGGCCGGTTTCCAAGGCCAGAAGATCGAGTCCGAATCCCTCATGGACCGGAGGGCCTTCGGCGGCCACCCAATCCAGGTAGGGGTCGAGAAGGAACTTCTTCTCGTGGTCGGTCGCCATGATCTGTAGCGCGCCATCGGCCATATTTTCGTTTTCTCCCTAGTTTGCCGGGCCCAGCGCGACGGGGGGCCGAATTCGTTGGCTGGAAAAATACCGGACGCCTTGGTTTCCGTCCAGTGGGGGGTGTCCAGCACCCGGCGTCAGCCGCCGATGAAGGCGTCCATTTTGGGCATGACACCGGTGGATTTCAATTCATCGAGCCACAGTCCGTGGATGCGCGGGTCCTGATCCTCGTATTCGATCTGCATGCCACCGTCCTGGATTTTCTTGGCGAACATCCCGTCCGGCGCCCAGATGTCCTTTTTGCCCTGGGTCATGGGATAGCGCACGCTCCCCATCTGCAGGGCGAGGTAGCGCGACGGCTCCGACGACAGGTTGAAATGCTGGTGGAACATCTGGTCGGGCGGCGAATAGACCACGCCATGTCGCCAGTCGGCGCGTTGGAATTCCTCGTTTCCTTCGTACCAGAGCAACGAATAACCACGGCCGGTAACGGCGAAAATGACCACCCCGTTCATGTGGCGGTGCGCCTTCTTGTAGGTACCGGGCGGCATTTCCGAGCAATGGCAGCCGATGGACCCTTCCGCCAGGATGAAGCGCAGATTGCTGCCGCCGGCGCCGCGGGTCGGCATCGCCTTCAGCTCAAAACCCGAAAGGTCGGAAACGAAGTTGGTCTCCCATTGGTGGCGCCCCTGGAGGACTTCGATATATTCGCCTTCCCCGGCGAAATAATTGGCGCCGCCAAGGCGGTCGGGGAAGCCGGCGGTATTGTCCCAGATAAAGGATTCGTCGCGAAACAGATTGATCAGATGCGTCAGATTGTTGGTTGCACCCAAGCGCGCGGGCTCCTGCCCCGACCCATTGAAGTGGCGATAACGGGCGTTGAGGGGAACCGAAAACAGGCTTTTCGGACCCCATTCGAAACTGTGGGTTCCCGCCGCGGTTTCCACCGTGGTCGAACCGTGCCCTGAAAGAACGTAGATCACCTCTTCGTAAATATGGGAGGTCGGCGCCGAAGCCCCGCCCGGCGGCAATTCGTAGACGAAGGAGGTAAGAAAATCGTCGCGTCCCTTGACGTGGCAGATGGCGCCGTTCAATCCAAACCGGTCCCAGGGCGCGGTCTCCACCGCCAACATATCGACGGCGAAATCCTCGTGGATCGGGACCGACTGGGCCTCGGCCCAATCGAGGTAGGGGTCGAGCAGAAACTTGCGTTCCCGATCACGCGATTTGGGGCCGTCGCCGCCCTGTGGCATGTCCATGGGAATGTTTTTCCGCCTTTCCGCCGTGCCAGTCCCAGGCCGTCACATTTTCGCGCGGATCGCGTCTTCGTCGAAGATGTCGCCCATCTGCGATTGGATTTGGTTCTTGTCGAGCTCGCGCAGCCAGATTTCGTGAACCGCCGCGGGCTGGTCTTCGTATTCGAGTTGGTTGCCGCCATCCTTTAAAGAAGTGTCGACGCCTTTATCCCAGATCTGCCGTTTGACCTCGAACAGGGGATAGCGCGTCGAACCAAACTGGACGGCGAGATAACGGGACGGCTGGCTCGCCGTGTTGAAGTGCTGATGGAACATGTCTTCGGGCGGCGTATAGAGAACCCCGTGTTGCCAGTCGACGCGCTTGAAATCGTCGTCGTCGTACCAGAACAGGCTGTAACCCTGGCCCGAGACGCAGAAGACATTGGTGCCCTTGGTGTGGCGGTGACCTTTCTTGTAAGTCCCCACGGGCATTTCCGAGGTATGGCAGCCGATGGTGCCGTCGGCCAGGATCCAGCGCAGGCTGGAACTTCCCGCGCCGCGCGCTGCCCAGGCCTTGAGCTCGAAATTGGCGATATCGGGCACGAAATTGGTTTCCCACTGATGGCGGCCCGGCTTGATCGGCTTCAATTCGCCGTCGCCGGTGAAGTACCCCGCCCCGCCAAGCCGGTCCTCGAAGGGGATGGGGTTGTCGAAGATGAAGTCCTCGTTCCTGAACAGGTTGATCAGGAAGCGGAAATTGTTGTTGCTGGCGAGCCGCGCCGGCTCTTGTCCGGACCCGTTGAAGTGCTGGTAGGGGATGTTCAGCGGCACCTGGAACAACGAATTGGGGCCCCATTCGAAGGTGTGCCTGGTGCCGTCGGGCAACTCGACGCTGGTCGACCCGTGGCCGGACAGCACGTAAATCACTTCTTCGTAGACGTGGTTCATCCGCCGTGACTTGCCGCCCGGCGGGATCTCGAAGCAGAAGGTGGAAATGAAATCGTCGCCGCCCACCAGTTCGCAAATGGCGCCGTTCATGCCGTAGAAATCCCAGGGTTTCAACTCCATGGCCAACAGGTCGATGCCGAAATCCTTGACGAAGGGCACGCCCTGGGCGGCGCACCAGGTCAGGTAGGTATCATGCAGGTAATAAGCGTCCGTGTTTTCGGACATCGCTTGATCTCCGTGAATTGGTCGCCCCGTGACTCGATCGGCGGGGCGAGGGATGAGGGTTTGGACCAGCGCCGCCGCCGGTCCAGCCGCGGCGCCGCGCAAATTTTTCCGCGCGTTCCCTAGGCCGACGCCTCGGCCCGATAGGGCGATTCGTCGATGATCTCGCCCATCTTCGATTGGACTTGGTTCTTGGCCAGCTCGGACAGGAATATCTCGTGAATCCGGGGGTCCTGGTTGGCGTATTCGATCTGGTTGCCGCCCTTCTCGACGCTGGTATCGACGCCGCCGCCGAACAGCTTGCGCTTGGAATTGACGAACGGGTAACGCATGGAACCAAGGGCGATGGCGAGGTAGCGCGCCGGCGTGGAGCTGGTGTTGAAATGCTGGTGTAACATACCGTCGGGCGGCGCGAAGACCATGCCGTGTTCCCAATCGATGCGTTCGATCTTCTCGTCCATGTCGTACCACAGCAGTGAATAGCCGGTGCCGTGGACCGAGAAGACGTGGAAATCGGCGCCGTGGCTATGGCCCTTCTTGTAGGTCCCCACCGGCATTTCAGACGAATGGGCGTGCATGGTGCCGTCGGCGAGGATGAATTTCATGTTGGACGATCCGGCGCCGCGCGCGGCCCAGGCCTTGAGCTCGAAGGCCGAAAGGTCGGGCACGAAATTGGTTTCCCACATGTTGCGGCCGGGCTTGATGGCGATGAATTCACCTTCCCCGGAGAAGTAATTGGCCTCGCCTTCCCGTTCGGGAAAGCGGAAAGGATTGGCGAAGATGAAATCATCGTTGTGGAACAGGTTGAGCATGATGCACAGGGTGTGGGTGGACGACAGCCGCGCCAATTCCGAGCCGGAACCGTTGAAATGCTGGTATTTGGCGTTGAGGGGCAGGGCGAACAGGCTCTTGGGGCCCCATTCGAAGGTGTGCTTTTGGCCTTGGGCGTCTTCCACCATGGTCGAGCCATGGCCGGAAATGACGTAGATCACCTCTTCGAACATGTGTTGCTGGGGGGCGGTCTTGGCGCCCGGTTCCAGGTCGATCACGAAGATCGAGATGAAATCGCCCCTTCCTTGGAGCTCCACCGACGCGCCCTTGGCGTCCATGCGCGCCCAAGGCTTGGTCTCGACCGTCTTGAGGTCCACGCCGAGCCCATTGATTCTGGGGAGTCCCTCGTTGTCGACCCAGTCGCCGAAGGGGTCGAGCAGGAATTTCTTGTCCTTGTCGGTGGGCATCAGGTCAACCATACCATTCCATCCTTGTTCAACTGATCTTGCGTGAGGCGCAGTCTATAACATTCTCCCACCGAATTGAACCGTTTGACCGGCGCGGCTTGGGGAGGTTTATGGGTTATTTCCCCCGCCCGCGAGGGTGTTTGCGCCGCCGGGGTTTGTTCAGGGTTTTGTCGAGCGCGTCGCCGGCCGCGCCGATGCCGTCGAGATAGAGTTCCCAGACCACCAGGTTTTGGTCGGCCAGGTCCAACAGGCGGTCTTCCATGCCCAGCCGTTCGGCGAACTCGGCGAGGTTCCTCCAGCCCAGGTCGGAGTGAATTTCGTCGGCCGCGCCGTGCATTCGGAAGAATTTCAGGTCCGCCTCGCTAAGTTGGGGATAGAGCTTCTTCCAGCGCCTGCGCTCGATGCCCACCCAGCCGTATTTGCGGAAGTCGCCCTTGCCGTACCCGGCGATGTTGGTGCGCTCGGATATGACATTGGCCAGCAGCCCTTCCAGCCAATGGCAATTGGCCATCAGCCCCATCCAGGCGTTCCAGGCGAGCTGGGTGGTGGCCAGCGGCTTGGCGGCGCGGATTTGCGCCCGGTTCATGCCCACGGCGAGGCCGAGATTCTCCAGGATCTGCCAGTGGGGCAGGCCGCCGCCGAATTCGTCGTCGGCGATCAGTTCTTGGGAACAGGCGCCGATGATGCCGAGCTTGGTGTCCCAATCGGGCGTGTTGGTGGCGACCTTGAGTTTCAGGACCGAATTGCGTTGGCGCGTGTTGAGCCGATGCTGCATCACGAACATCTGCGCCTTGCCCGCGCTCATGGGCCCCTGGGCGAAGCGCAGGCGAATACAGAAATCGTCGAGACGTTTGTCGAGCTCGCCGATGAAACCGGTGGCCTTGGGATCGCGCGGCATCGCGGCCTCCTATATTCGCGTCATGGCGCCATGGCGCCCGAATCCTCCAACGGGCTATCGCTGTGATAGTGGGTCCGGCGCCATCCCACAAAGATAAAATAAAGCCAGCGCCTAGAACGAATGGAGATGACGCGGCCCCGGGCCTCGGCCGCCGGGCGATTCAGCGCATCCGGTCATGGGTCCGGTCATGGGCCCGGTCATGGAATGGTCAGGACGATCTTGCCGAACTGCCGGGCCTGTTCCAGGCGATCGAGCGCTTCCACGGCGTCGTCCATGGCATAGACGCTGTCGATCACCGGTTCGATCCGGCCGGCCGCCACAACCCGCAAAAGCGCGCGGTATTGGTCGAGGTTGGCGGCGGTGGAACCGATGATCTGCAATTGGCGGACGAAGACCCTTTGCAGGTCGGCCGAAGGATGGCCGCCGGTGGTGGCGCCGCAGACCATGATGCGCCCGCCCCAGGCCGCGGCGCGCAGCGATTCCCCCCAGGTCGCTTCGCCGACATTGTCGATCACCATGTCGACGCCGCGCCCATGGGTGAGTTCGCGCACCCGGTCCGCGACCTTGTCCCGGCGGTAGTTGATGCCCTCATGGGCGCCCAGCGCCTTGGCCTTGGCGAGCTTTTCGTCGCTGCCCGAGGTGACCAAGGCGGTGGCGCCGGCGAGAATTGCCAACTGCAGGGCGGCCAGCGCCACGCCGCCGCCGATGCCGTGGATCAACACCGTCTCGCCGGGGCGAAGCGGGCTGCGGCCGAACACCATGCGCCAGGCGGTCATGTGGGCGACCGGGAGGGCCGCGGCCTGGGTCCAGTCGAGGTTGTCGGGCATGGGCAGGAAACACCCCGCCCGGGCCGAGATGTATTCTCCGTAGGTGCCGTGGCGCTGTTCGCCGATGATTGAGAGATCGCGGCACCAGGGCTGTTCGCCGGCCTGGCAGTATTGGCAGGCGCCGCAGAACTCCATGGGGTAGGTGATCACCCGCTGGCCCGGCTTGAGCCCCGATTCCGGGTCCGCCTCGACGATTTCTCCGGCCCCATCCAGGCCCAGCACCATGGGCAGTTCATGGGTGATGCCCTTGCCGCTGTCGCGCATGTAGAGATCGGCGTGATTGAGCGCCGCCGCCTTGACCCGCATGATTGCGTTGCCCTGGGGGCGCGCGGGGTCGGGAAAATCGCCGATCCTGATGCCGTCCTTGCCGCGCTTCTCTAATACAACCGCCTTCATAGGCCCTCCCCATGGCGTGACAAGCCGCGCTCCAGGTCTTATGTATCGCCCCGGAAGGGGCGTGGTAGGCCCATCCCCGGAAGGGGCGTGGTAGGTATTGCCCGGCGCGGGCACGGTGCCCATGGCGCAGGAAAACTAACACAGCTTGCGGGGCGGGAAACCAGGGAAACCCGCGGGAGAGAGACATGGCCGAGGCTTTTATCTGTGATGCGGTGCGCACCCCCATCGGGCGCTATGGCGGGGCGCTTTCCTCGGTCCGGCCCGACGACATGGCCGCCCACGTGATCCGGGTGCTGATGGAACGCAACGCCGGCCTCGATCCCGCCGCCATCGACGACGTCATGCTGGGCTGCGCCAACCAGGCCGGCGAGGACAACCGCAACGTGGCCCGCATGGCGGGGTTGCTGGCGGGGCTGCCCGACGGCGTGCCGGGGACCACCATCAACCGGCTTTGCGGTTCGGGGCTCGATGCGGTGGGCCAAGCGGCGCGGGGCATCCGCGCCGGCGACTTTGAGCTCGTCATCGCCGGCGGCGTCGAGAGCATGTCACGCGCGCCGTTGGTCATGGGCAAGGCGGAGCACGCGTTTTCCCGCACCGCCGAACTGCACGATTCCACCCTCGGCTGGCGCTTCGTCAATCCCTTGATGAAAAAGCTTTACGGCATCGATTCCATGCCCGAGACCGGAGAGAACGTGGCCGAGGAATTCCACATCAGCCGCGAGGACCAAGACGCCTTCGCCTACCGTTCCCAGATGCGCGCCGCCGCCGCCCAGGAATCGGGCCGCCTGGCCCGGGAAATCGTCGCCCTCACCATCCCCCAGCGGCGCGGCGAGGCTAAAATCGTCGATCGCGACGAGCATCCCCGCCCCGATACCACCCTCGATGCCCTGGCCAAGTTGCGGACGCCCTTCCGCGACGGCGGCACGGTGACCGCGGGCAACGCCAGCGGCGTCAATGACGGCGCCGCCGCCCTGATCGTCGCCTCGGAAGATGCCGCTTCGAGACACGGGCTTACCCCGCGCGCGCGGGTCGTCGCCATGGCGGCGGCCGGCGTGGCGCCGCGCATCATGGGCATGGGACCGGCGCCGGCGACGGAAAAGCTGTTGGCGCTGACCGGGCACGCCCTGGGCGACATCGAGGTGATCGAGCTCAACGAGGCCTTCGCCAGCCAGGGCCTCGCCGTGCTGCGCGCGCTCGGCCTCCCTGACGATGCCGCCCACGTCAATCCCAACGGCGGCGCCATCGCGCTGGGCCATCCCCTGGGCATGTCCGGCGCCCGCCTGGCGCTGACCGCCACCGAGGAACTGCACGCCAAGGGTGCGCGCCTCGCCATCTGCACCATGTGCATCGGCGTCGGCCAGGGCATCGCCGCCCTGCTGGAAAGGGTGTGAGGGGGCGCTCACCCCAACGCCGCCTTTGACCCAACGCGGAATTCGGGGGACAAGCCTAGCCTTCAGGGAAGTATTCAGGGCAGGCGATAGACCGACTTGGCGTTGGCATAGGCAAGCCTCTTCTGCACCGAGGGCGGCAACGCGCCGAGCATCTCCCGGACGCGGGCGATGTGTTTCCGGTAGTTTCGCCTTTGGGAACCCCTTGTTCGGCCCTCTTTCCAATCGGAGCCGAAGATGAACCGGTCGGGGTATTTCTCGAACATCGCCGTCCAGTGCCCGAAGAATCGGAACTCCAGGTCGTTGACCCCGTGAAGGTCGGCAAAGCCGATCACCGCGCCGCGGCTGTGCAGGATTTTGAAGTCGGCGAACAGGTTGGGACAGGAGAGGAATATCTCTTCGAGATCGGCCGGGCTCATCATGCCGCTATGGGTGGTGATCAGCCGGGCCCGTGGATATTTCCGGCAAACCGATTTGTACCAGCGCTTGATCCGGGCCAGGTTATCGATGGCGCGCGGGCGGTAGACCGGCTCGATATGCAAGACCACCGGAACGCCGTGGCGGTTGGCCAAGGCCAGAACGGCGTGGACCAGCGGATGATCGAGGGGCACGATGACCTCGGCCTGCCCGCCGCCGCGGCGCCACCGCTTGTCATAGTGCCGGAGGCCGAGTTCCCCGATACCGGCGCAGCGACCCCCATCGAGGTGTTTGCTGATCTTGGCGACCTCGGCGCGGGCGCGCTCGATTCGCCCCTTGTTTAGGTGACCAATAAAATCAGGGGAACACAGGGTCGTCACATTGGGAAATCGGGCGGCCCGGCGGAGCAACGCATCTCTCTTCGATTTCCGGTAATCGTTGGGGGTCCGCATGACGATGATCCGTGCGATTCCCGCCTTGGCGGCATCGGCGAAGTGACGCGCGAGTTTTTCCCTGTCTTGCGTTCGCGGATGGTTTTGGGCATCGATCATGGCGCCGGCGTAGGCCCGTTGCCCATGGCGGCGCTCATTGCCGTCGGCCGCGCAACCGGAAAGTGCCAACACCCAGAGGGCACCAAGCCAAAGATTAAGAAAACCGGTTCTTTTCATGCCCTCTACTTGACGGGCAGGGTCTGGGTGTAGGCGAGGATATTCTTGAGGGTGCTGGCCGGAAAGTCGCGCAGCGCCGGCATGGGCGCGCCGGGGTGGCCGTTGATGACCTTGTGGACAAGCTCCCAGGGTGCTTTTTTCGCGATGGTGCCGACGAATTCGGGCTTTTCCTCGGTCTTGAAATTCATCGCCCGGCCATCGAAACCGTGGCAATTGGCGCAGAAATTCTGGAAGGGCCCGCGCCCCGCCGTGGCGTCGCCCTTGGCCTTGCCGGTCGCGTAATCGATATAATCCCTGGTCTCCACCTGCCCCTTGGAAATGAAAAGGGCAAGTTTTTCGATCAAGAAATCGGGCAGCAGCTTGGCATCGAAATTGTGAGGCGCGCCACGGATCGCGGCGGCGATCATGGCGGGGGGTTGGTCGGCAAGCGACCTGACGCCCTTGATCCCGGTGTAATGGGAACCGCTGGCGTAGGCGCCGGCCGCCCCCTTATAGTCCCAACCGTGGCATTCCTTGCAGCGCCAGGTGCCGCCGCCCTTGCGCGCCGAAGTCCGGGGATAGGCGGGATGGGTTTTCTTGGGCAGATCGATCTCCTGGACCGCGGCCCAGTTGTCGTACAGCCGCCCGCCCATGGCGATGGACCACGATTCACTCGGATCCTTGGGCCAGACGGCCAAGGTTCTTGATTGGTGGGTGTGCGCCGCAGCGGCGGGTTCGGCCGAGGCACCGCCGTGGGGAACGCCAATGAGTGCCAAGAGAACCGCCCCCGCGACCCCGGCCAAGCCCTTCGGAAGGCGGCGGCGCGCGGACCCGACGGCGTTCATGGAATTGCCGCGTCCTGTCATATTTTATCCTCCCATTCCCGGGTAAACTGCGAATCCGTCCTGACCGTAGCCAATTTTTACAATCATTGGAACAGCTCCGTTTCCGCGGCCGACGGGGTGCCGGATTTTGTCGATTCGGCCGTGTTCGCAAGGCCATTCGGCCCGGATATGCACCATCCAGACGGCCCGCGCCTGTGGTTTCGCGCCTTTCCGTTTAGTTAATCTCTTTCCGGCAGCATGCAATCACGGGTTTACCCGAAATTTGGGGGCTCCATGAATTCGCGCCGATCGGGACACCCGAATAAGTCCGGCCTATGAAATGCGGGTATCGATCGGCTATCTTGTTCCCGGCATGACCGTGACGGCGGCGCGACGGGCGCTTGCATCATCTGGAGGGGTAGAGAGATGAAGGAGAGGGTACTCACCGAGGAATCAATTCGCGCGGTCGAACCGTGTCCGCGGAATCGGTTGCTTCGCGCTATTCCCTTCTCGATGCTGGTGGCCTTGTTGTTGGCATGTGCCGGTCCCGGAAATGACGCCGCCCCGACCGGAACCCCCCGTTTTCTCGCGGACGTGCCGTTACCGGCTA
>SMXQ01000107.1 GCA_004356985.1 Alphaproteobacteria bacterium
GACGACGCCGAGCAGAAGTTCGTGCGTGACTTCGTGGCTGCGTGGGACAAGGTCATGAATCTCGATCGCTTCGACCTCGCCTGATCTCAGCGGAAAGGTCTTCGAGGGCTTCTAGAGTGCAGCCGCGACTGGGCATTGGGCGATCAGGATCGAGTGGCGGGTTCCCCCCGTTACCGGTTGACCCGATCTCAATGGCGATGACCTGCTCCCTTCGCTCCAGCCCCATTACAGGGCCTTCATCACTACTACGAAGCAGTCCACCCCTAGAGCATCGGTACTTTCGGCCTCGTGGATTAGCCACTTGTGCCTTTTTCCTTGGCATCGCCGGTCAGGTTCTCACGTTCCGTACAAGAGCCTGCTTGAGCTTCGCGCCCCCTACACGCCGGATGCCGCTCGGGCAGTATCAGGTCATCCCCAGAACTGATCCCGGTTGATATGTCCGCCGGAGATGTTGGCGGTCGCGGAAACGAGAAGAGCGATAGCCAGCCCGTGGGCCAGCGCGATGGCCACCAATCGTGCCGAAGTCAGCTCGTCACCAAGGATACCGCCGGTGACCACAACCGTGCCGGCACCCAAATATAGGAACAGCAAAGTGGCGATGAATTCAGCGAAAGCGGCTCACCAAGCGGCCGGAGACTAAAGATCCTTAGTCCCCATCGTAGAGGCCATAACATTGCGCCGTTATTGATGATCGGTGATTCGACCCCCGGTTTTCTGCGCCCCCCAACCACGCTTCAGGTCTCACGCGGTAAAGGCCGCATAATTCGATTAGCCCTCCAGTGCCGGGGTCTTCCGGACGCGAATCACGATGTTTACCTCCGTGACCGTCGTTCCAGGGGGCGGATGGGGATGCTTCACCACCTTTAGCTCTTCGCCAGGAATGTCTACTAAAACCCGATCCTCCTCGAAAAAGAAATGATGATGGTCGGAGATATTGGTGTCGAAGTACGAACACCCGGAATCGACCACGATTTCCCGCACCAACCCGGCCTTGGTGAACTGGTGCAACGCGTTATAGATGGTGGCGAGGGAGATCCGGAAGCCCGACGCCGCCGCCATGCCGTGAAGCTGATCGGCGGTAAAATGGCAGTCGCCGGCATCGCGCAGCAGCTTGGCCAGCGCCATTCGTTGGCGCGTCGGCCGCAACCCGCATCGCTTCAGGGTTCGCACCACTTCGGTAAAAGGCCGTTCTGTCATCGTCCACCACCATGATCTCTGGGCGCGGCCTGCCAAGGCCTCGCGCCGTTGCTCCATGCCTATCGATCATAGGCACGCGAAAGACCAATATAGTGATTTTTAGAATAAATTCAAACTAGGGCACTTTCCTGGCAAATCGAACCGATTTGGCAGGAATTGGCCCGGGGTCGATGGATTCCCGTCGCGCCGCCGCCGCCTCGTCTGGCTTTGGGCGGGGCCGCCGGCTGGGGTCCATCGCCGTGGTTTGCGCGGCCCCCGCTTATGCTATAGTCCGCGCGGAAGGCGGCACACCGGGCACCTTGGCCGTTGTTTGCGGATGGATCGGGCGCGGGCGCCCTGGGCAATTCAGTGAGGCCCGTTTTGACCGAACGGCAAAGCAGTTTTACCTACGAGGACCTGATCACTTGCGCGCACGGCAAGCTGTTCGGGCCGGGCAACGCGCAATTGCCGCTGCCGCCCATGCTGATGTTCGACCGCATCACCAAGATCGGCGAGACCGGCGGCGGACACGACAAGGGGGAGATCATCGCCGAGATGGACCTCAAGGACGACCTCTGGTTTTACCGCTGTCATTTCGACGGCGATCCGGTGATGCCGGGCTGTCTCGGGCTCGATGCGCTGTGGCAGCTTGTCGGTTTCTTCCTCGGCTGGATCGGCGCCCCCGGCAGGGGCCGCGCGCTGGGTGTCGGCCAGGTCAAGTTCACCGGCATGGTCGAACCCGGCGCCAAGCTCATCCGCTACCACCTCAGCCTGAAACGGGTGATCCTGCGCCGGCTCGTCTTGGGGGTCGCCGACGGCATCATGAGCGTCGACGGCAAGCCGATCTACGAGGCCCGCGACCTGAAGGTCGGCCTGTTCTCGCAGAAAGCGGCTTAGGGCCGTAACCGGCATGCGGCGGGTTGTCGTCACTGGCCTGGGCATCGTTTCCAGCATCGGCAACAACACCGCCGAGGTGATCGCGTCCCTGAAGGAGATGCGTTCGGGAATCCGCTTCTCGGAGACCTACAAGGAGCTTGGTTTCCGCAGCCATGTCCACGGCGCCATCGACATCGACATCGAGGACGCCATCGACCGCAAGCTGCGCCGCTTCATGGGCGATGGCGCGGCCTACAATTACATCGCCATGACCCAGGCGATCGCCGATGCCGGGCTCGATGAGGGCGACATTTCCAACCAACGCACCGGGCTCATCATGGGTTCGGGCGGGCCGTCGACGTCGAACCAGGTGGCGGCCGCCGACATCACCCGCGAGAAGGGGCCGAAGCGGGTCGGCCCCTATATGGTGCCCCGCGCCATGTGCTCGACGAACTCGGCCAATCTATCCACCGCGTTCCACATCAAGGGCCTCAGCTATTCGATCAGCTCGGCCTGTTCGACCTCGGCCCATTGCATCGGCAACGCGGCCGAACTGATCCAGCTCGGCAAGCAGGACCTGATGTTCGCCGGCGGCGGCGAGGAGCTGCACTGGACGCTGAGCGTCCTGTTCGACGCCATGGGGGCGCTGTCGAGCAAGTTCAACGACCGGCCCGAGGCGGCGTCGCGCGCCTACGACCGCGACCGCGACGGCTTCGTCATCTCCGGCGGCGGCGGCACCGTGGTGCTCGAGGAGCTCGAACGCGCCCGCGCGCGGGGCGCCAAGATCTATGGCGAACTGGTGGGCTATGGCGCGACCTCTGACGGCCGCGACATGGTGGCGCCTTCCGGCGAGGGCGCGGCGCGGTGCATGCGCCTGGCGATCCAAGGGATCGGCGATACGCCGGTCGGCTATATCAACGCCCACGGCACGTCGACGCCGGTCGGCGACATTACCGAACTCGACGCCGTCCGCGAGGTCTTCGGCGACGACCCGCCCAAAATCTCGTCGACCAAATCGCTGGCCGGCCATTCCCAGGGCGCGACCGGCGTTCACGAGGCGATCTATTCGCTGCTGATGATGGAACACGGTTTCCTCGTCGCCTCGGCGAATATCGATAATCTCGACCCCGGCGCCGAGGGCATGCCCATCGTGCGCGAGGTCGAGGAAGGGGTTGACCTCGACTGCGTGATGTCGAACTCGTTCGGCTTCGGCGGGACCAACGCCACGCTGGTGTTCAAGAAGTTCAATGGCTGAAGGACCGGCCATGACCAGCACCCAGGGCCTGATGACCGGCAAGCGCGGCCTTATCATGGGCGTCGCCAACGAGCGCTCCATCGCCTGGGGCATCGCCAGGGCGGTGAGCGGGGCCGGGGCGACCCTCGCCTTCACCTACCAGGACACGCCCTTCGCCAAACGCGTCCGGCCGCTCGCCGAATCGGTGGGTTCCGATCTCGTCATCAAATGCGACGTCGGCGACGACGACGCCATCCAAGCCGTCTTCGACGCACTGGGCGCGACCTGGGGCGGGCTCGATTTCGTCATCCATGCCATCGCCTATTCCGACAAGGCGGAGCTCAAGGGCAATTACCTCGACACGTCCAAGGTCAATTTCGCCAAGACCCTGGAGATCTCCTGCTATTCCTTCACCGCCGTCGCCCGCGCCGCCAGCCCCTTGATGGGCGAGGGCGGCAGCCTGATGACCATGACCTATATCGGCGCCGAACGGGTGACGCCGAATTACAACGTCATGGGCGTCGCCAAGGCGGCGTTGGAGGCCAGCGTGCGCTATCTCGCCAACGACCTCGGCCCGCGGGGGGTGCGGGTCAACGCCATCTCCGCCGGTCCGGTGCGGACCCTGGCCGGGTCGGCCATCGCCGACGCCCGTTTCGTCTATCGCTGGACCGCCGAGCAGGCGCCCATGGAACGCAACGCAACCCTCGAGGAGATCAGCGCCGCCGGCCTCTATCTCGTCTCCGACCTGTCGCGCGGCGTGACCGGAGAAATCCACCATGTCGATTGCGGCTATCACGCCATCGGCATGCCGTCGCCGGCCCGCATAAATAATCGCCGCGGCGATTAGGGCATGATCCGGCGATGCCGCCACGGCCCATGAATCGCGGCCGGGCGGCGGTCATGACGGCATCGGTGAAAAGGGCGGCCACGGGCCGCCCTAATCGATTCACCTAAGCGTTGGCCGCCCGGGCCCCGGGCCGTCCCTTCGCCTATTCGGCGGCGGGCGAATCGGCGGCCTGTTTGGTCAGGTCCTGGCCGGTTTCCTGGTCCACCGCCCGCATGGACAGCCGCACCTTGCCGCGGTCGTCGATGCCCAGCACCTTGACCTTCACCTGGTCCCCTTCATTGGCGACGTCGGTGACCTTATTGGTGCGGCCATCGGCCAGTTCGCTGATATGGACCAGCCCGTCCCGCTTGCCCATGAAATTCACGAAGGCGCCGAAATCCACCACCTTGACCACCTTGCCGGTATAGATCGCGCCGACCTCCGGCTCGGCAACGATGGATTTGATCCATTCGATGGCGCGTTCGGCGGCCGCGGAATCCACCGCCGCCACCTTGATGGTGCCGTCGTCTTCGATATCGATCTTGGCGCCGGTGGTTTCGCAAATCTCGCGGATCACCTTGCCGCCGGTACCGATGACATCGCGGATCTTGTCCTTGGGCACGCTGATGACGGTGATCCTGGGCGCGTTGTCGGACACCTCCGCGCGGGCGCCGGAAAGGGCCTTGGTCATCTCGCCCAGGATATGCAGGCGCCCATCGCGGGCCTGGCCGAGGGCGATCTCCATGATCTGCTCGGTGATCGAGGTGATCTTGATGTCCATCTGCAGGCTGGTGATGCCGTCTTCGGTTCCGGCGACCTTGAAGTCCATGTCGCCGAGATGGTCCTCGTCACCGAGAATGTCGGACAACACCGCGAAGCGGTCCCCTTCCTTGATCAGGCCCATGGCGATTCCCGCCACCGGCTTGGCCAGCGGCACGCCCGCATCCATCAGCGACAGGGACGAGCCGCAGACCGTGGCCATGGAGGACGACCCGTTGGACTCGGTCACTTCCGAGACCACGCGGATGGTGTAGGGAAAATCTTCCTTGCTTGGCAGCAACGGGTGAAGGGCCCGCCAGGCCAGCTTGCCGTGGCCGATTTCGCGGCGTCCCGGCGAACGCAGGAAGCTCGCTTCGCCGACCGAATAGGGCGGGAAGTTGTAGTGCAGCAGGAAATGTTCCCGGTAATCGCCGTCCAGGGCGTCGATGATCTGCTCGTCCTGGCCGGTGCCCAGGGTGGCGACGGCCAGGACCTGGGTTTCGCCACGGGTAAACAGCGCACTGCCATGGGCCCGGGGCAGAATCCCCACCTCGCAGCTTATCGGCCGCACGGTCTTGGAGTCGCGGCCGTCGATGCGCGGCTGGCCATCGAGAATGGCGCTCCGAACGATGTCCTTTTCCAGCTTCTTGATAGCCGCGCCGATGATATCACTGGTGGCCTCGTCGTCGTCGGCCAAGGCCGCCGCGGTTTTCGCCTTGACCGCCTCGATGGCGCCGTGGCGAACGGTCTTGTCGGGTGACTTGTAGGCCTCGGCCAAACCGCTCTGGGCGAGCTCCTTGACCCGTTCGCCGACGCCGGCCTGGGCGGGCGGCGGCTCGGCCAGGGCCCAGGGCTCCTTGGCGGCGGTTTCGGCCATCTCGATGATGGCGTCGATCACCGGCTGGATTTCGCGGTGACCGAACATCACCGCGCCTAACATGACCTCCTCGGAAAGTTCCTTGGCTTCGGATTCGACCATCAGCACCCCGTCCTGAGTGCCTGCCATCAACAAGTCCAGGGCGGAATCCGGCAATTCGTCGACCCGGGGGTTGAGCACGTATTGCCCGTCCACATAGCCGACCCGGGCGCCGGCGATGGGGCCGAGGAACGGCACCCCCGACAGGGTCAGGGCCGCCGAGGCGCCCACCAGGGCGACGACATCGGGGTCGTTTTCCAGGTCGTGGCAGAGAACCGTGCAGATGACCTGGGTCTCATTGCGGAACTGGGGGTGGAACAAGGGCCGGATGGGCCTGTCGATGAGACGCGAGGTCAGCGTTTCCTTTTCACTGGGGCGGCCTTCGCGCTTGAAGAACCCGCCTGGAATTTTCCCGGCGGCAAAACTCTTTTCCTGATAGTTCACGGTCAATGGGAAAAAATCGATGCCCACTCTGGGCTCTTTTTGGGAAACCGCGGTGCACAGCACGGTGGTTTCGCCATAGGTGACAAGCACGGCCCCATCGGCCTGCCGGGCCATGCGCCCGGTCTCCAAAATCAGCTTGCGTCCACCCCAATCAATTTCCTTTTTCAATATATCAAACATCCGTAGTCTTCCTTCCTTCCAACCTACCTACCACCCCGAGCGGCCCTGCCGCCCATGGGCCCCGGCCCGCCCGATGCGGACCAGGCATAATCAGCGCCGCAAACCGAGGCGCTGGATCAGTTTTTGGTATCGGCCTTCATTCTTGCGTTTAAGGTAATCCAGCAACCGGCGCCGCTTGCCCACCATCATGATGAGGCCGCGCCGGGAGTGGAAATCGTGTTTATGGGTCTTGAGATGCTCGGTCAGGTTGACGATGCGTTCCGAAAGGATCGCCACTTGCACCTCCGGGGACCCGGTATCGTTGGCGCCGGTGGCGTACTCCCCCACCAGCTCCTGTTTCTTTTCAGGCGTGATCGACATCGGTTACTCCTTAGATCACATGTTCAACACGCGCACCGGCCTGATTTCTCCGGCATGGTAACGGGCGAGGGCAACCAGCGTAGTCCCCTCCATGGCGCACACGACCATTCCGTCGGACAGTTCGGAGGATGGAGTGCCTGCACTCCCCTCCCGGGGCCCGGGGCCACCGGTGCGGAGCACCTTCACCGGCCGCCCTTGTCGTATGGCGGCGGCTTGTTGTCCGGTCACGGCCAGTGCCGGGATGTCGTCCAGCACGGTCTCGACCGGGTAGAGGTGCTCGAAAGCGCGCGCACTATGCCCCAAAGCGACTAAATTATCCAGCGGAATTGCATCCTTTTCACGAAACGGCCCGACCCGGGTGCGGCGCAGTTCGGAGACGTAACCGAGGGTGCCCAGCGCCGCCGCCAGGTCGCGCGCCAGCGCGCGGACGTAGAAGCCCTTGCCGCAATCGACCTCGAAGACGGCATGGTCGCGGCCGGGCCGGTCCAAGAAGCGCAGCGCATGCACCGTCACCGCCCGGGGCGCGAGGAATACGGGTTCGCCCTTGCGTGCCCGGTCATAGGCGCGCCGGCCGTCCTGTTTCAGCGCCGAATAGGTCGGCGGCACCTGTTGGATGGTGCCGACGAACCGGCCGAGGGCGGCGCCGATGGCGTCATCGCTGGGCCGCGCCGCGCTGGTTCCCACCATCGCCCCTTCACCATCATCGGTATCCCGGCGTTCCCCGAATCGGAGGGTAAAGCGATAGGACTTGCGGCCCAAAATGGCATAGGCCACGGTTTTGGTGGCTTCCCCCAGGGCCACCGGCAAGACCCCGGTGGCGAGCGGGTCCAGGGTGCCGCCATGGCCGATCCGCATGGGCTTGAAGGCGGTGCGAAGCCGCGCGACGGCAGCCGCGGAACTGATGCCGCGCGGCTTGTCCACGGCCAGCCAGCCATTGATGGCGCGCGCGCCCTCGGGCGGCTTGCGCCTACGACCCATGATCCCCTTCGCCTTGCCGGTGGACCGCCTCGGGCCCGGTTTCCAGGTCCCGTTCGACCTCGGGCCGGTGCAAAAGGGCGTCGATGCGCGAGGAATATTCAAAGGAAGTATCGGCAGAGAAGTGAATACGGGGCACGAACCTGAGGCTCAATTCCCGCCCCAGTTCACGGCGGAAATAACCTTGGGCCCGGTTGAGGGCGGCGACCACGCGGTCCATTTGCAGGCCGCCGAGCGGTATGACGAAGGCGGTCGCGTTCTTGAGGTCGGGGCTGACCCGGACCTCGGTCACGGTGATCGAGGCGGCCGCCAGGTCGGGGTCGTGGAAATGGGCGTGGTCGAAGATTCGGACCACCGCGTGGCGCAGCTCTTCGCCGACCCGAAGCTGGCGCTGGCTAGGCGCGTGCGAACGCTTGTCCATTCATCCCTGCCTGATCCATGGGCCGCGGCCTGAGCAAAGCAGTGCGCCCGGCTACAGCGTCCGGGCGACCTCTTCGACCTCGTAGCACTCGATCATGTCGCCGACCTGGATGTCATGGTAATTTTCGATGGCGATGCCGCATTCGGAGCCGGCGCGCACCTCGCGGGCGTCTTCCTTGAAATGCTTGAGGGTCTGAAGGTCGCCTTCGTGGACGACCAGGTCATCGCGCAGCAGGCGCACCTTGGAAGCCCGGCGCATCACGCCGTCGGTCACCAGGCACCCGGCGATTCGGCCCAACTTGGAAATATTGAACACCTCGCGCACCTCGGCCATCCCCATCTGGGTTTCCTTGATGGCCGGCGCCAGCATGCCTGAAAGGGCCTGTTTTACGTCGTTTGTAATATCGTAAATGATCGAGTAATAGCGGATTTCGACATTGTCGCGCCGGGCCAGGGCGCGGGCCTGGGGATTGGCGCGCACGTTGAAGCCGATGATGAAGGCCTCCGACGCCCGGGCCAGGATCACATCGGATTCGTTGATGCCGCCGACCCCGGCATGCAGGATGCGCGCCTTCACTTCGTCGGTGCCGATCTTCTCTATGGCGCCGGCGATGGCCTCCACCGAACCCTGGACGTCGGCCTTGATGACGATAGGCAGTTCGCCGCTCTCGCCGGCGGCGATGGCGGCAAGCATCTGTTCGACGGTGGCCCGCACGCTCGCCGCGGCGGCGGCATCGCGGGCCTGGCGCCGGCGGTAGTCGGTGACCTGCCGGGCACGGCCCTCGTTTTCCACCACGGCGAACTCATCACCGGCGATGGGCGTGCCGTTGAGGCCCAGCACTTCCACCGGCATCGAGGGGCCGGCCGCGTCGACGTTGCGGCCATGCTCGTCCATCAGCGCCCGCACCCGGCCCCATTCGCTGCCGGCGACGAAGACGTCGCCGACATGCAAGGTGCCGCGTTGGATCAGCACGGTGGCGACATTGCCGCGGCCCGGGTCGATTTTAGCCTCGACGACGGCGCCCTGGGCGGCGCGGTTGGGATTGGCGGTCAGTTCGAGAAGCTCGGCCTGCAGGACGATCACCTCTTCCAGCTTATCGAGGTTGGTGCCGTCCTTGGCCGAAACCTCGACCCACAGGGTGTCGCCGCCATGGCCTTCCAGGGCGACATCGTGCTGCAGGAGGTCGGTCTTGATGCGGTCCGGGTCGGCGCCTTCGAGGTCGATCTTGTTGATGGCGACGATCAGCGGCACCTCGGCGGCCTTGGCGTGGTGAATCGCCTCGATGGTCTGGGGCATGATGCCGTCGTCGGCGGCCACCACCAGAACCACGATATCGGTGACCTTGGCGCCGCGGGCCCGCATCTGGGTGAAGGCCTCATGGCCCGGCGTGTCCAGGAAGGTGATTTTCTGGCCCGATTTCAGGGTCACCTGATAGGCGCCGATATGCTGGGTGATGCCACCGGATTCCTTGGCCACGACGTTGGTTTCGCGCAGCGCGTCGAGAAGCGAGGTCTTGCCGTGATCGACGTGGCCCATCACCGTCACCACCGGCGAGCGCGGCTCCAGGCTCTCGGGCGCGTCTTCGCCGCCGGCGAGCCCAACCTCGACGTCGGATTCGCTGACCCGGCGGATGGTGTGGCCGAATTCGGTGACCAGCAGTTCCGCCGTGTCGGCGTCGATGTTCTCGTTGATGGCCGCGGTGACGCCCATATTGATCAGCGCCTTGATGACATCGGGGGCGCGTTCCGCCATGCGGTTGGCGAGTTCCTGAACGGTGATGGTCTCCGGCACCACCACTTCCCGGAACACCTTGACGGCTGCGCCGCGGCCCTGGAGCGCGGCCTGGGCGCGCCGTTCCCTCTCCCGGGCCCGGCGCATGGAGGCCAGCGAGCGCACGCGCTCTCCGCCTTCGTCATCGAGAGCCCGTGATATGGTGAGCTTGCCGCGGCGGCGGGCGCCCTCGTCCTTGCGCAGGGTCAGCGACGGCCGGCCCTTATCCGCCTTGGCGCCCTTGCGGCCCGGCGCGCGTTTCCTGGTGTCTTCTTCCTCGCCGATCTCCTCGACCGAGACAGGCGCCGGTTTGGCCTTGGCGCGGGCCGGCTTGGCCGGGGCCTCGGCATCGGGATCAGGCGGCGCGGCGGCGGCGGCCTGGGCCTCTTCCTCGGCGCGCTTCTTGGCCTCTTCCGCCTCTTCCTTGGCGCGGGCGGCGGCTTCGATCTTGCGCCGTTCGTCGTCCCGCTCGGCATCTTCTAAGACCCGCGCCCGAACCGCCTGTTCACCGCTGGTAAGCATTTCGCCCAGATCCTTGGCCTGGACCTCGGCGGCGGAACCATCACCCGGCTTGACTTCGGCCATGGTGCCGCTTTCGGTGGCGGCATAGGTCCGCTTCCTCAGCACTTCCACCGTGACGGCCTTGGAACGGCCATGGGAAAAGCTCTGCCGGATCTGTCCCTGCTCGACGGTCTTCTTGATCTCCAGGCGGCCCGGCCGGGAAAGCGACAGGGGCTTCTTTTTCTTGTCCGTATCTTTGGTCGTTTCGCTCATACTCGGTCCACTCTGTTCCTAACCTTGTCCCACTTGGCCTTGTCCCACCTAGGCGGCACCGGAAATTTCAGCTTGGCCGCCGGCGCCGCCGCGCACGCCCTCAAGCCGCGCCAATTCCCCGGCGATGCGTTGGGCGAAGCGGCCGTCGGTCACCGCCACATGAACGACGCCCTCGCGGCCGAACACGGCCCCCAGTTCCGCCGCAGTGAGGCCTTCCGCCCGGGCGATGCCCGAGGCCAAGGCCGCCAGCTTGCCGCGTCCATCGGCGGCGCCGTCCCGGGCGCCGATCAACAGGCAGGCCGTGCCGCCTTTCAGCGCCGCCCGGGTTTTTTCGAAACCGGCCACGGTGGCCCCGGCCCTGCGGGCAAGGCCGATCAGGTTACCGCACCGCGCCGCCAGCCCGGCCTCCACCCGCCGAAGAAGGTCCGGCGGCACTTCGACGGGACCCCTGAGGGCCCGGGGAAAATGCCGCCCCGACGCCGCCTCGGCGAGAATCTCCTTGCGCGCCTCCGCCCACAGCCCGCGTCCCGGCAGGCGTTGGTCCAGATCCGCGACCAGCGACCGGTCGGGCCCGACGACGAAGCGGATCATCCCGCCGCGCGGCAACGACCGGCCGCTGACGACGCATCGCCGGTCGCCGGCGCCGCCACCGTGGCGGCCCTCGGCCACCGCATGCCCCTTATGGCTGCCGCGCGCTGTCATGTTCGCCGCTTAGCCCTCCGTCCCCGGTTTCTCTTGATCGCCGGCGGATTGCGCGGGGGCGGCCTCATCGGTGTCGGCCGCCGCCTCGGAGGCTTCCGCCCCGCCCGCGCCTTGTTCGGCCTCATCGGCGTCGCCGGCGGCCTCTTCCTCGGGCTCATCGGCGTCGCCGGCGGCCTCTTCCTCGGGCTCATCGTCTTGGTACCAATGGGCCCGGGCTTCCATGATGATGGCGTTGCCTTCGCTTTCGGTGATGGCGAATTCCTGAAGCACCCCAACTTCGCCTTCCTCTTCCGAGCCCGACAGTTCATAGCCGGCGAGTTCGGCCAACTGGTCGCGGGTCTTGATGCCACCATTGGCGAGCGCCACCACCATTTCGGGCGAAAGCCCCGACAAATCCGCGAGGTCGTCGGCGATTCCCAATTCACGCCGTGTGGCGGCGAATTTCTCCGCCTGTTCGGCAAGATAAGCTTCCGCCCGGTTGGAAAGTTCCTGGGCGATTTCTTCCTCGAAACCCTCGATATTGACCAGCTCTTCCAGGGGCACGAATGCGACCTGTTCGATGGAGGAAAACCCTTCGGTGACCAGGAGATGGGCGATCACATCGTCGACATCGAGGGCGTCGATGAACATTTGCGACCGGCTGCGGAAGAATTCCTGGCGGCGTTCGGATTCCTGGGCCTCGGTCAGGATGCGGATATCCCAACCCGAAAGTTGGCTGGCCAGGCGGACATTTTGTCCGCGCCGGCCGATGGCCAGGGACAGCTGGTCGTCGGGCACCACCACGTCGATCCGTTTCTGGTCCTCGTCCAACACCACCTTGGTCACTTCCGCCGGCGCCAGGGCGTTGACCACGAAGGTGGCGGGGTCCGGCGACCACTGGATGATGTCGATCTTTTCGCCCTGCAGCTCGGCCACCACCGCCTGGACCCGGCTGCCGCGCATGCCGACGCAGGCGCCGACCGGGTCGATGGAGGAATCGTTGGACAGGACGGCGATCTTGGCGCGGCTTCCCGGATCCCGGGCCACCGACTTGATTTCGATGATGCCGTCGTAGATTTCCGGCACTTCCTGGGCGAATAGTTTGGCCATGAATTCGGGCCGGGTGCGGGACAGGAAGATCTGCGGGCCGCGCAACTCCTCGCGCACGTCATAGATATAAGCGCGCACCCGTTCGGAGGTCCGCAGGTTTTCACGGGGCAGGGCCTCGTCCCGGCGCAGCACCGCCTCGCCCCGGCCGAGATCGACGGTCACGTTGCCGAACTCGACCCGCTTGACGAGACCGCTCACGATCTCGCCGGCGCGATCCTTGTATTCCTCGTACTGGCGCTGGCGTTCGGCTTCGCGCACTTTTTGCACGATCACCTGTTTCGCGGTTTGCGCCGCGATACGCCCGAAGTCGATGGGCGGCAGACGGTCGATGAGAAAGCCGCCCAGCTCGATGTCGGGATCGACCTTGCGCGCCGCCTCTAAGGAGATCTGGGTGAATTCGTCCTCCACCTCCTCCACCGCCTCGGTGTAGCGCGCCAGGGTGATCTCGCCGGTGGCGCGGTCGATCTCGGCGCGGATATCGCGTTCCTGGCCATAGCGCGAGCGGCCCGCCTTCTGGATCGCCTGCTCCATGGCGGTCAGAACCTCCTCCCGGTCGATGGCCTTTTCCCGGGCGACGGCATCGGCGACCTGAATCAATTCGGGCCTGGCGAGGCCGGTGATTTCTTCCTCGAGGGGGGTATTTTCCGTGGTCTGTTCCATGTTTCTTCGAGTCCCGGTCACATAGTACCTATTGGCATCCTATGGGCGTTCATCACCCATGACATCAGGCCCGAGGCTCAGGGCGCGAACGCCCCGCCTCATGGCCGGTATTTCAAGCCTGGGGGCGCACCGCTCCCGAAGCCGCGATCAATTCATCGGTCAACACCAGCCGGGCCTTGGCAATGGCCTCGAAGGGCAGGCGCACCGTTTCCTTCTCCACGTCGATCGACACCATCCCCTCGGCCAGCCCCAAGAGCCTTCCCTTGAACCGGCGACGGCCGGCGATGACGTCGTGGGTTTCGATGCGGGCCTCGAATCCCGCAAACCTCTCGAAATCCCGGGGCCGGGTCAGGGGGCGGTCGATTCCCGGCGAACTGACCTCCAGGGTGTAGGCCTCGATGATCGGGTCCTCGGCATCGAGCAGCACCGAAACGCTGTGGCTGATCTCGGCGCAATCGTCCACCGTCATGGCGGCGCCGTCGGCCCTCTCGGCCATCACCTGAAGCACCGGACGGCCGCCGTGGGAAAGCCGCACCCGCACCAACTCATAGCCCATGCCCTCCAGGGGATTGGTAATCAGCGCCGTCACCCTCTCGTTAATCTGGTTCATCACCGTTGGCAAAATCCCGGCTATTGGGCGGGCTAGGCGTCACCCGCCGCCCCGCCCGGTTCCTGGAACTGGTAATAAAAAAGCGGGCCGGTGGCCCACCCCGCAAAGTCACCCGATTACTCGGACCCTATAGAGAATATTGGGGAATATAGTCATTTCCGCCGCGCCTTCAAGTGTTTTGGGGCTTTTGCCGGAGGCCGGGCGCGGCCCGCGGATGGCGCTCGAAAACCAGGAAGACCGGCGTGACGCCCTTGGCCCGCGCCTTTTCTTCGTACCGGGTGGCCGGCTGATCGGCGGGCCGGACGCGCCAATCCGCCGCCTTTTCCGCCACCCAGCGAAACCCCTCATGGGCCGTCAGCGCGGCCAGCGCCCAGCGCAGATAGACCGGGTCGTCGGTGGCGAAGCGCAGTTCCGCGCCATCGGCCATCACCCGGGCCAGGTCGTCCAGGGTATCGGCGGCGATGAACCGGCGGCGCGCATGGCGCGCCTTGGGCCAAGGGTCCGGGAACAGGACGAAGACACGGGCGAGGGTGCCCGGCGCCAGGCGTTCGATCAGGAAGCGCGCGTCATCCCCGTAGATGCGGATATTGGACAGCCGCCGCGCATCGACCCGGGCCAGCAGCGCGGCCACGCCATTGAGGAAAGGTTCGCAGCCGATGAAGGCGATATCGGCGTGGGCTTCGGCCTGGGCGGCGAGATGCTCGCCGGCGCCGAACCCTACTTCCAGCCAGACCTCGCGCCACGGCGGCGCGGCGGCGGCGTGGGAGAATGGCACCCCACCGGCGGCGAAGACCGGCGAACCGTCGAAAAACCGCGCCGGATCGAGCAGCGGAGCGCCGGGCCCGGCATCGAGGGTCAAACCGATCCGCGGCAACAATTCCCGGACCAAGCGCCTGCGGGCGGGCCGCAGAGACCGGCCCTTGCGGCGGCCATAGAGGATGCGTCGCGGGGCATGCGGCGGGGCGGATGGGCTGGGTGGTCTGGGTGGTCTGGTCATGGGCTTTTTTAGCCCCGGTCGGCTTAGGCGCCTCAGGTGAGGGCGGATACGAGTTCCTCCACCAGGTCATCGCGCTCCCAGGAGAACCCGCCGTCGGTGTCGGGCGCCCGTCCGAAATGGCCATAGGCCGCGGTGCGTGCATAGATCGGCTTGTCCAACCCCAAATGATCGCGAATGCCCCGCGGCGTGAGGTCCATGACCGCGCACAATGCGCCCGCCAATTTCTGTTCATCGCAAGTAGCGGTGTCATAGGTATGGACGTAGACCGAAAGCGGCTTGGCCACGCCGATGGCATAGGAAATCTGAATCACGCAGCGCTCGGCAAGGCCCGCGGCAACCACGTTGCGGGCCAAATATCGCGCCGCGTAGGCCGCCGACCGGTCGACCTTGGAAGGGTCCTTTCCGGAAAACGCGCCGCCGCCATGGGGCGCCGAACCGCCATAGGTGTCGACGATGATCTTGCGCCCGGTCAGGCCGCAATCGCTGTCGGGACCGCCGCGCACGAAACGGCCGGTGGGATTGACGTAGAATTCCTCCTCGGGGCACATCCAGCCGTCGGGCAGCACGTTTTCCACATGGGGCCGCACGATCTCGCGGACCTGCGCCTGGTCGAGACCTTCTTCGTGCTGGGTGGACACCACCACGGAAGCGGCCCGCACCGGCTTGCCATGGGAATAGAGAAGGGTGACTTGGCTCTTGGCATCGGGATAGAGGCCGGGCTCGGCGCCGGAATGGCGGGCCTCGGCCAGGGAGCGCAGGATGGCGTGGGAGTAATGGATGGGCGCGGGCATCAACACATCGGTTTCACGACAGGCATAGCCGAACATGATGCCCTGATCGCCGGCGCCCTCGGACTTGTTGCCCGCCGCGTCGACCCCCATGGCGATGTCCTCGGATTGGTTATGGATCAGAACCTCCACCCGCGCAGTTTTCCAGTGGAACCCTTCTTGTTCGTAACCAATATCGCGCACGCATTGGCGGGCGATCCTTTCGAGCTCCTCGGCGTCCAGGATTTTAGGCCCGCGAACCTCTCCGGCCATGACCACGCGATTGGTTGTCACCAGGGTTTCCGCACCCACGCGGGACTGCGGGTCCAGGGTCATATAGGCATCGACGATGGCATCGGAGATACGGTCGGCGACCTTATCGGGATGGCCTTCAGAAACCGATTCGCTGGTGAACAGGTAATCGCCTTGGGACACGGGCTCCTCCATGGTGACTCAGAAAACCCGCGCGCCGAGCCGCGCTGCTGCCCGTGGAGCATTGGCCCCACCGACGCGCATCACTTCTTCTGGGCGGCTCTTGTTGCAACCTTTGGCGGTGCCGTCAAGGGGTTTCCCGCCGAGTTGATTGCCTCAGGCCCCGTCGGCCATGGAGCGTAACAATTCAAGCACCCGGCGGCGCTGCTTGGGATCGTTGATGCGATAATAAGCGCGGATCATCTCCGCGGTTTCGCGGCTGGCCATGGGGTCCGCTTCGAACTTCACCGAGGCATCGGCGAAGCCCCGCGCCTTGGCGCCGGCCGTGGCCAGCGCCCTTGGCATTTCCTCGAAAAAAAAGGCGATGGGCACGCTCAGAACCTTGCTCAACGTGAACAGCCGGCTGGCGCCGATGCGGTTGATCCCGCGTTCGTATTTCTGGATCTGTTGAAAGGTAAGCCCCACCGCCTTGCCCAGCTTCTCCTGGCTCATGCCCAGCAACATGCGTCTTTGCCGAACGCGGCTACCGACATGGGCATCGATGGCGTTGGATCTTCCCTTGGTGGCGCGAGGGGGTCTGCGGGTCGATTTCGTTACGGCCTTCGCCATGGCTATTCCTTTTTATTATGTGGCCGAATCGTCGGTTTACGGCTGCAATAATGGTAACTACGCTAATAAACTAATTATATGGGAATATGTCCCAAGACACAACAATGAGATGTACTACCGGCATCATTTACCGTCCGCAGCGGTACGGCGGCGACCCAACCATAGGGCAAATAGTAATATAACACACGCCACGAGGGCGAAAATCCCATTGCCGAATCGGGCGAACGGCGTCGCTCGGCCGAGAGCCGCCGGAAGACGCCGCTGGATCACCCCGCGCCGGCCCAGGGGAAGCGCCTCGAGCACCCGGCCCCATGGATCGATCACCGCCGAGATCCCGGTATTTGCCGCCCGCACCAGCGGCAAACCCTCTTCCACGGCGCGGAACCGCGCCGCCGCCAGGTGCTGATAAGGCCCGGCGGACCGCCCGAACCAGGCATCGTTGGTGAGATTCAGGAGCCACCGCGGGCGGGGGCCCGGCGCCACCACGGCGCCCGGGAAGATGGCCTCGTAACAGACCAGGGGCGAGAACCGCGGCAAGCCGGGAATATCCAGGCTGCGCGCGCCGGGGCCGGGGGTGAAGTCGATTCGCCCGGCGGTGATCTTGGTGACGGGAAGGAATCTGCGGGCAGGAACGTATTCACCGAAGGGTACCAGGTGATGCTTGTCATAGGTCGCAACGATGCCCTTGCGGGTCACGGCGACGACCGCGTTCCACAGCCGGCGCGGCCGCGTTCCGGGCGCCGTGGCCCGCACCGCGCCGGTGATCAACACGCCATCGGCGGGGACCGCCCGCTTGAGCGCCCGGACCAACGCCGGATTGCCGTCGAGGGTGAAGGGAACCGCGGTCTCCGGCCAAATCACCACGTCGGGCGCGGCGCCCCGGGGGCCCCGCGAAAGCCGCAGGTAGGTGGCGTAATGGCTTGGCGCCAGATCGCGGCGCCATTTCAAGCGCTGGTCGATATTGCCCTGGATGATTCTCAGCGTCACCTCGGTGACCGCCGCGTCCGGCGCCGAGCCCACCCGGACCAGGCCCGCCCCGCCGATCGCCGCGGCCAGCACCATGGCGACCCCCAAGGGCCGGGCGCGGGCCAGGCCCGTGGTGGCCGCCCCCAGGGTCGCCGGTGCCGCGGCGATGGCCACCACCACCAGGGAGAGACCATAGGCGCCGAACAATGCCGCGCCCTGGATGGCGGCGGCATCGAAGGCCAGCGAAGTCGCTATCAGGTTCCAGGGAAATCCGGTCAGAACCACGCCGCGCAACCATTCGGTGGCGGCCCAGGCGGTCGCCAGGACCAGCACCCGCGGCACGCCGGGCCGGGCCCGGCAAGCCGCCCAGCAGGCGAGGGCGGGATAGGCCGCGAAATAGAGCGACAAGCCCAATACGGCGAAGGGCGCCAGCCAACCGTAGGTGGCGGCATCGACCAACAGCGCATTGGCGACCCAATAGAGCCCGCCGACGAAATGCGCGAAGCCGAACCACCATCCCAGAACCAACGCCTTGCGCCCGGCGCGCGGCCCCCCGTCGCGCCCGTCGATCAGCCAGACCAGGCCGGTGAAGGACACGAACAACACCGGCACGGCATGGATGGGGGGGAGTGCCGCCACCGCCACCGCGCCAAGCCCGGCGGCGGCGGCCGACCGGCGCCAGCCGGATAGCGCGCCAAGGCGCCGGGCCAGTTCCCTCATGACCCGTCCGCGTCTTGGTCCGGCCTCGGGGTGGGTAGGTTGCGAAGGCGGACGCGCTTGATCCGCCTGGGGTCCGCATCGATGATTTCGAACTCGATGCCGGAAGCGTGCTTGATGATCTCACCCCGGCCCGGGACCCGGTCCAACATGGTGATGATCAGGCCGCCCAGGGTTTCGACGTCCTCGGCGCGCTGGTCGTCGGTCAAGACCGGGCCGACGCGCGACTCGAATTCCCCGAGCTCGGTGCGGGCATCGGCGATGATGGTGCCGTCGGGCTGGGTGATCATGGCAACTTCGTCGGCGTCGTGTTCGTCCTGGATGTCGCCGACGATTTCCTCGACCAAATCCTCGATGGTGACAAGGCCGTCGACGCCGCCGAATTCGTCGACCACCAGGGCCATGTGCATCCTCGTCAGGCGCATCTGCAACAGCAGATCCAACACCCGGATGGTGGGCGACACGAACAACACCTTGCGCACGATATCGGCAAGCATCAGCGTTTCAGCGGTGTCCACCCGCGCCAGCACGTCCTTGATGTGAACCATGCCCAACACGTTATCCAGGGTCTCGTGGTAGACCGGCACCCGGGAATGGGCCTCCCGGGTCATCAACGCGATCAGCTCTTTGAGGGGGGCGTCCACTTCGATGGCGACGATCTCCGCCCGCGGCACCATCACATCGGCGGCATTGACATCGCGCAGATTGAGAACATTGCCGATCAGCAGCCGTTCGTCGTCATCGATGGTTTCCTCGCCGTCGGGCCGTTCCTCGATCAGCTCTTCCAGGGTTTCGCGGATCGAACCGTCGCCGTTGCGCCGCCGGCCGCGCCATCCCAGCCAAGCCAGGAAATTCTGGAATTTGGATTGATGTTGGTATTCGGCCCCGGTCCCGCGAGGCCGGCTAGATTGAGCTTTTTCGGTCATCTCTCTCGCTGTGGGCGCTTGCCCTAGCTCTCATGGTCGGCATAGGGATCGGCGATCCTCAGCCCCGCCAGAATATGCGCTTCGGCCCGCTCCATGGCTTCGGCGTCCGACACGGCTTGATGATCATACCCCAAAAGGTGCAACACGCCATGAACCACGAGATGGGCCAGATGATCGGCCATCTCCAGGCCGCGTTCATGGGCTTCCCGGCGCACGGTGCCGAAGGCCAGCACCACGTCCCCCAGCAGTCGCGCCGCCTGGGGGGCCGGCGGCTCGGACCCGCTGGCGAAGGCCAGCACGTTGGTGGTCGCGTCGATCTTGCGATAGTCCCGGTTGAGCCCGCGCACCTCTTCGTCGCCGGCCAGCAGGATGCTGATTTCCAGCGGCCCCGGACCGGCGCGCGGCCGGGCGGCGGCCAAGGCGGCGCGCTTGGCGATGTCCCGGCACTGGGGCAGGGCCGCCGCCCAGGCGCCATCGCTCACCGCGACCGGGACCGCGATCTCGGCGTTTTCGGGAACCATGGCGGGTTCACTTTTTTGCGTCACCTTGGCCTTCTCCGTCGGCCGGATTGGCCGCGCGCGGCGTGGCGCGCCCCCGCTTCCCGGACGCCGCGGCCTTGGCGTTGTCCTTGGCGGGGCCGCGCCGCCCTTCGGCCTGCTCATAGGCGCGCACCACCCGCGTCACCAGGGGATGGCGGACCATATCCTGGTCGGTGAAGCGGACCATGGAAACGCCGTCGATGCCATCGAGCAACTGAACCGCGTCGGTCAGACCCGAGCGGGTCCCCAGGGGCAGGTCGACCTGGCTCAGGTCCCCGGTCACCACCATGCGGGATCCTTCCCCGAGCCGTGTCAGGCACATCTTCATCTGCACGCTGGTGGTGTTTTGCGCCTCATCGAGGATGATGAATGAATGGGCCAGCGTACGCCCCCGCATGAAGGCCAGCGGGGCCACCTCGATGTCGCCGCTGGCCAGCCGCTTGACCACTTGGTCGCCCGGCAACATGTCGTAAAGCGCGTCGTAGAGAGGGCGCAGGTAGGGATCCACTTTTTCGCGGATGTCGCCGGGCAGGAATCCGAGCCGTTCCCCGGCCTCCACGGCGGGACGCGAAAGAATGATGCGGTCGACCACGCCGGCCTGAAGAAAGGCGACGGCGGTCGCCACCGCGAGATAGGTCTTGCCGGTCCCGGCCGGGCCGAGGCCGAACACCAGTTCATAGGTGTTCATGGCTTCGATATAGGCGGCCTGGGTGGGGGTCCTGGGCGTTACCTGCCGCCGCCGGGTCTGAATAACGGCCCCGCCCGCGCCGATGGCGCTGCCCTGGCCGCCGGGCGCCAACTGGCCCGCCGCCGCCAGGCGGACGATGGCGTCGACCTCGCCTTGATCGGGAGGCACGCCCTCCTTGACGCGTTCATAGAGGGTCATCAACGCATCCCGGGCGGCGGCGGCGGCGGACCTGGGGCCGGTGATGGTCACCTGGTTTCCCCGTGCATGGACGGTGACGCCGAGATCGTTTTCGACGCGCACCAGATTGCGGTCGTGCTCGCCGAAGAGAAGCGTCAGAACCGAATTGTCGTCGAATTGCAGGACCAACGGCTTGGCGCCGGCGCCGGCGCCGGCGCCCTGGCGGCCGGAGCCGGCGGGCCGGGTCCGTTTTCCCGAGCCCGACCGCGCCGGGCCGCGGGTCATGGCCCGGCCCCCAAGGGCGCGCGCTCGGCGAGCGTTCCCGCCAGGCTGTTGGCGTGGCCTTCGGTGATCCGCACCGGAAGAATTCGCCCCCGCAGCGCCTGGGCTTCGCCGTCGCCGGGTGTCACGTGGACCGCCTGAAGATAGGGGCTTCGGCCCGCCATCTGGCCCCGATAGCGGCCGGGACGGTCAAACAGCACGTCCATGACACGCCCGACGCAGGCCTCGTTGAAGGTCCGCGCCTGGGATTTCAGTTCCGTTTGCAACCGGGTGAGGCGTGCCGATTTGACGTCCTCGGGCACTTGGTCGGGCCTCTCGGCGGCCGGCGTCCCAGGCCGGGCGCTGTACTTAAAGGAGTAGGCCTGGGCATAACCCAGGCGGCGCGCCAGGTCGAGTGTAGCCTCGAAATCGCTGTCGCTTTCCCCGGGGAATCCGACGATGAAATCCGACGACAGGGCGATGTCGGGCCGCGCCGCGCGCAGGCGCTCGGCAACCGAGGTGTATTGATCCACCGTGTACCGCCGGTTCATCGCCGCCAGCACCCGGTCGGACCCCGACTGCACCGGCAAGTGGAGGTGGGGCATCAGGGCCTCAACCTCGCCATGGGCGGCGATCAGGTCGTCATCCATGTCCGAGGGATGGGATGTGGTGTAGCGGATCCTGGCCAGGCCATCGATCCCGGCAAGGTCGCGGATCAACCGGCCGAGCCCCCATTCCCGTTGGCCCAAAGCCGATCCTGGCGCGGTGCGGCTGGGCGCCGCGCCGTGATAGGCGTTGACGTTCTGGCCCAACAGGGTGATTTCCGAAACCCCGCCCGCCACCACGGCGCGGGCCTCGGCGATAATGTCCGCCGCGGGGCGCGAATACTCCGCCCCCCGGGTGTAGGGAACGACGCAAAAGGTGCAGAATTTATCGCACCCCTCCTGAACCGAGATAAACGCCGCGGTTTGCCCCTGGCGGCGCCGCTCGGGCAGGGAATCGAACTTGGGCCGGGCCGGAAATTCGGTCTTGAGGACGGCGGTGCCCCGCGCTGCGTCCTCCACCATCTGCGCCAGGTCCTGGTAATTCTGCGGGCCGAAGACGATATCGACGAACGGCGCACGGTGTTGCATTTCCTCGCCTTCGGCCTGTGCGACGCAGCCGCCGACGCCGATCAGCATGGTCCGGCCACGGCCGGCCGCGGCGGCCTTTATGGCGCGCAGGCGTCCGAGTTCCGAGTAGACCTTCTCCGCGGCTTTTTCGCGGATATGACAGGTGTTGAGGATGACCAAGTCGGCCGCTTCGGGCGCCGCCGTCATCTCAAAGCCCGCCGGCGCGAGAACATCCGCCATCCGCGCGGAATCGTAGACGTTCATCTGGCAGCCGTAGGTTTTAATGAAAAGCTTCTTCACCGAATCCACGTTTCAACGTGCATCACGCCGACCCCTGGGACGGAACGCCATAAATACGCCCGCGCGCCGTCTTCAGGTGGTGGGAACCAGTGTTTAAGTAACATCACACCTCAAATAGTCAAGATCGGCGCCCATCGGCTTCAGGCCGGCACCGATGGGCCCCGACGCCCGGAATTGGCCGCGGCGACGCCATCGCGGACGACCTCGAAGCAATGCTCGGCCAGCGCCTTGCGGGACCCATATTGGCCGATGGTGACCGGTTCGTGAAACCACACCTCGGCGCGCACCGTGCTGAAGGTTAAAATACGCCACAGGTGGGGCAGCATCTCCATGTCGCCGTACCAGGCGAACAGGGGGCGCCATTCCCGGCCCACCGGAAGGCCGGCCAGCGCCGTATAGGCGACGGAGAACGGCTGCACCAGGAGCGGTGCGCCGTCCACCTGCAACTCGGCAACGGCGAACAACGCGCTTTTGAACGGCAGCACCCTAACGCCATCGTCGGAGGTCCCTTCCGGGAACAGGATCAAACGATCACCGGCCGCCAATCGGGCGCCGATTTGATCGCGCTGTTGGGCCGCGCGCGACCGACGCCGCTCGACGAACACCGTGCGCTGCAATTTCGCCAACCAGCCGAACAACGGCCAATCGGCGATTTCCGCCTTGGCGATGAAGCTGCCATCGATGATCGTCCCCAAGACCATGGTATCGAGGTAAGAGGTGTGGTTGCCCACGAACAGCGCCGGCGTGTCCGTCGCCATCTTGCCCCGCACGACGATGTCGAACCCCAGCAGGTGGGCGCAGATTCGGTGATAGGTGCCCGGCAGGCGTTCCGCCAACCGGGCGCCCCGGGCCAGGGCGACCGCCTGCACGGGCATCAAGGCCATGGTAACCAGCAAATAAGCGATGAGGCGTGCGGCGCCCCTCAGGATCGATCCTTTGGGAATCAGTTGGCCCCCGTGTGGTGGTTGGTGCGCTCGAAATGGCGGAGATATTTTTCGGTCACCAGATCGGTCTTGACCAGCACGCAGACATCGGTGGTGTTGAACTGTTCGTCGATGACGGCCCCATCGCCGATGAAGCCGCCGAGACGGAGATAGCCTTTGATCAGCGGCGGCAGGCTGGACAGGGTCGCGCGCTTGTCGATGGCATCGGCGGGCATCAGGTCCATGGATACGTAGCGCGAGGACAGCGCCCGGGGCCGGTACATTTCCGGCGCCAAGTGAAAATGATGCAGGTAGGACAGCGGTTCGGCGAGGGTGTCGATATCGGTTCCGGGCAGGCTGGCGCAGCCGAACATCATCTGAATGTCGTAGTGGTAGACATAGGCGGAAATGCCACGCCACATGATCTGCATGGTCGGACGGGTGCGGTGATCGCGTCCCACGCAGGAGCGCCCGAGCTCTAGGATCTCCCCATCCAGGGCCGCGATCTTGTCGATATCGTACTCGTCGGCGGTATAGAACCCCCCGTGACGGGCGACGGCGACGCGGCGGATCAGCCGATAGGTGCCCACCACCGAGTCCCGGGGATCGTCGCCCCGGGAATGGTCGAACACCAGAAGATGGTCGCAAAGGGGATCGAAGCCATCGAAATCCCTTTTCTCGCGCGCCATCTGGGCGGTTGGATGGGCCGCCATTTCCTCATAGAACACCCGGTAACGTAATTTCTGGGAAGCGACAATTTCGCCCTTGGACTGCGCCAGTCGCACCTCCAGGTCCCCCGCCCGGAGCCCGTCCATCAACGCCTGAGGTCGACCGATCGTTTCCGTTGCCAAGGTTCACCTATCCCTGCTGCCGCGCCCTGGCACAGTCGGACGCGACTATTCGCTTTTCTTTGGAACACAGAACAATTCCATTCTATGTCCCACTAGGTCGAGCCCCAACTCATCGGCCAGCGCGCACTGTAACGCCTCTATTTCCTTGTTGTAAAATTCCAGGACCTCTCCCGTCCGGATATTGATGATGTGATCGTGGTGTTCTTCCGAGCGTTGTTCGTAGCGGGACCTTCCGTCACCGAAATCGTGGCGGGTGATGATGTCGGCCTCTTCGAACAGGCGGACCGTCCGGTACACCGTGGCGATGGATATCCGGGAATCGATCACCGAGGCACGGCGATGGACCGCCTCCACGTCGGGGTGATCGAGCGCATCGGACAGCACCTGGGCGATGACCCGGCGCTGCTCGGTCATCTTCATGCCTTTATCGATGCAAGCCTGCTCTAGGGGTGACATGGCGTTTTCGCTTATCCAGCGATCTGGCAAGCGTCCTTATCAAGGTTGCTCCGCGCATTCCGGGCAATCATACTGAACAGTCCTGCCAACGGGAATAGCCGATGGCCATCCCCGGTCAGAAAGATTGAACGCCTTCCAACGGCGCCGGTACCGCCTTTGAACCTTTCAACCGGGCCGGCGGCGCCTGTACGCTTGAGAAAATTCGGGTGGTCTTCCGCCTCTAGAGTACTTCCGGGTTAAATTGAATCATTTGACCGGAAAGTGCTCTAACCCCTGCGCCTGGGCTTCCTGCCGAGGCCGATCTTTTTCGCCAGGTTGGAACGCTGGCGCGCGTAATTGGGTGCGACCATGGGATAGTTCGCCGGCAGGCCCCAGCGCTCGCGATATTCTCCGGGGGTCATGTTGTAGGAGGTTTTCAAGTGCCGCTTCAGCATCTTAAGTTTTCTACCATCCTCCAGACAGATGATATGATCGGGCGTTACCGACCGCTTGATGGGAACCGCCGGCTGGGGCCGGTCGGCCTGTCCCGAGGGGCCTTGGTCGATGGTCGTGAGCGTGCCGTACACTTGGCGGATCAGATCAGGAATATCTTGAATTGCCACCGGATTATTGGCCAGGTGAGACGACACGATTTCGGTTGTCAGTTCGAGAAGGTCGTTTGTTTCTCTTGGATCCGCCATTTACTTTACTCTCCGTTAGAAAATAGTGACGCTAATATAGTTGTAATGTAAAAATACTTCAACTTTTTAATTGCTGAGGAATATGGCTAAGCACTACCTCGATATAACTAGCGATACGTGTCCACTTACCTTCGTCAAAACCAAAATTTTGATCGAAAGTATGGCGCCGGGCGATATCGCCGTCGTCCGCCTCAAGGGCGCCGAGCCGCTTGGCAACGTGCCGCGGTCGGTGCGCGAGCACGGGCACCAGGTGATCAGGCTGGAACCCGCGGAATCCAGGGCTTCCGGCGAAGACGACGTGTATGTCCTCACCTTGCGGAAATCCGCCGGTCAGTCTTCCAACGACAACGAATAGGTGAGCGCCGCCAAGGCCACCCCCTGGGGGCGCCGGTAATATCGCGGCCGCCGTCCCACCGGCCGGAAACTGAAATTACGGTAGAGTCGCAGGGCGACGGCATTGTCTTCGGCCACTTCGAGGAACAGGCGCGACACCTGGTCCCGCCGGGCGCGGTCTATGGCCGCCGCCAACAGGGCGCCGCCGATGCCCCGGCCCCTTTCGCCGGTGGTGACGGCAAGGGACAGGAGCTCGCATTCCCCGGCCGCGCTGCGGCCCAGCGCGAAACCCAGCAAATCGCCGCCGCCGAGCCCACCGGTGCCCACCACCCCTTCTTCCACCGCCAGCAATCCGAAGGCGCCGGGCATGGCGAGCACCTGGCGCACGGTGAAGATGCTCCAGGCTTCATCGAAACAGAGCTTGTGCAACGCGGCGATGGCCGGGCCATGGACACCATGGGCGGCGATCACCGCGATGCCGTCGGGAAGGGAAAGGGCCTTCATGGCCTTGCCCCCGCAGCGGGCAGAAGGGCATCGGGCGGCCGGATGTAAAGCGGCCTGGGCGGCAGGTCCGCCGACAGCGGCCGCCCGGTGAGGGATTCCGCTCCCGACGCCGCCACCTGGGCGGCGTCGGGAGGCCCCATGGCGGAAGAAAACCGGATCCGCGCCCCGGCCCCGTCACCGGCTTCCGCGCAGTCCGCCAACGCCACCCTCAGCGCCGGGCCGCCGTCCCCGGCGATCAGCAAGGGCCCCGCCGGCAGCGCACCCGGCACCATGCCCGGATCAAGCGTGCCCGGCGCGCCCACGGGCCGCCGTTGGGCATCGAAAATCTGGCTGAATACATCCCTGCGCTTGCCGTTGACCGCCACCAGGAGCGTCCGCCCCGCCGCCTCGCCTTCGGGAACCGCACGGGCCAAGGCGGCAAAAGTGCTGATGCCGACCACCGCCGCCGGCGCCGCCAAGCCGATCGCACGGGCCGCGGCCAGGCCGATGCGCAGGCCCGTGAAAGCGCCCGGGCCGACCGTTACGGCGATGGTCTCGAGGTCGCCAAAGGCCAGCCCGGACTCCGCCATGACCTCGCCGATCATGGGATTGAGCCTTTCCGCCTGACCCCTTTCCATCTCCTCGAACCTGTGCGCGACGATGCCGCCCGCCGACCAAACGGCTACCGAGCACCCGGTGGTGGCGGTATCGAGCCCGAGAACATTCACCGCCTATCCCCTCCCAAACGTCGAATGGCCAAAGCCGCCATGTTATACTGAAGCCTGTCATGGCCCAACCGACATCCGAGACCGGCACCCCCTTGGCCGAAATTACGGCGCCCCGCTTCGACATTGATTTCGAAATCGCCTATGCCGGAGACGATAATTTCACCGGTGCGCCGGTCTATGGCCGGCCGGCGTGTTATCTGCATCACGACGCGGCGGCGGCGCTGCTGCGGGCCATCGAATTGGCCGGCGAGATCGGCTTGCGTTTGCTGATCTTCGACGGCTTTCGCCCGACGGAAGCGCAATGGGTGTTGTGGAACCATACTCCGGACCCCGATTTCCTTGCCGACCCGCGGCGCGGTTCGCCCCATTCCCGCGGCGTCGCGGTGGACCTCACCCTGGTCGACGAGAAGGGCGCGCGGCTCGAGATGGGCACCGGCTTCGACGACTTCACGCCGCGCGCGCACCACGGCAACCGGGATATCCCCAGCCGCGCCCAGGTCAACCGCCACATCTTGCTCGGCCTAATGACCACCGCCGGCTGGGATTTTTACCGTAATGAGTGGTGGCATTACCAGATGTTCGATTCGCGCCGCTACCCGCTGATCAGCGATCGCCAGCTGGAACGGCCCATGATGCCGCCCGGCGGAAAGAATCGCCAGCCGCCAAACCCATGAGTTCTTGCCTGGTTCCCTCAACCGGCCATAATGGACGCGCCCGTGGTGTCTAGAAGGTTCCCCATGTCCAGTACCGGCCCCGGATTGAAAGCCCACCCGGTGGCGCATGCTTCGATCATCGCCGCCCTTGGGCTTGCCCTGGTGACGGCGCCGGGCCCCGGCGCCGCGCAACAAACGGCGCAGGAGAGGCCGCCTGAAGCGCCGTCCGCGGTGGTGATGATGTATCACCGTTTCGGGGAAAGCGCCTGGCCCTCCACCAATATCCGGATCGACCAGTTCGAAGCCCATCTGGAGGAACTCGCCACCGGAAAATACGCGGTGCGCCCGGTGGCCGACATCGTCGACGCTCTCAAGGCGGGCCGGCCCTTGCCCGACAGGACTATTGGACTGAGCATCGACGATGCCTTCCTATCGGTGTACCGCCAAGCTTGGCCACGGCTGCGCAAGGCGGGGCTCCCCTTCACGCTGTTCGTCGCCACCGGGGCGGTCGACCGGCGCGGCAAGGATTACATGAACTGGGACCAGATCCGGGAAATGGCGCGCGCCGGGGTCACCATCGGCACCCACAGTGTAAGCCATGCCCATCTGCCGATGCTGAGCGCCGCGGCGATCGAGGAAGAGCTCGCCAAATCCAACAAGCGTTTCGAAAAAGAGCTGGGCTTTAAACCCCGGCTTTTCGCCTACCCTTACGGGGAAGCCAGCCGCGCGGTCATGGCGGCGGCGCGGGCGGCGGGTTACCTGGCGGCCTTCAGCCAGTATTCGGGGGTCGCGCACGGTAAGTCCAACTTCTTCTACCTGCCCCGCTTCGCCTTGAACGAACGCTATGGGGCGCTTGCCCGCTTCCGGTTGGCCGCCAACGCGCTTCCCCTTCATGCCACCGACATCACCCCCCGGGACCCGGCCATTAGCGCCAATCCACCGGCCTTCGGTTTTACCATCGGCAAGGGAATTCGCGGGCTCCGGTCGCTTGCCTGTTATTCCTCGGCGCACGGAAAACTGGCGATCCAACGCCTCGGCCAACGGCGGATCGAGGTCCGCCCGCCGAGCGCCTTGAAGCCGGGCCGGTCACGCATCAACTGCACCCTGCCGGCCGGCGCCGCGCGTTGGCGCTGGCTCGGTTACCAATTCTTCGTGATAAAAAAATGAACCCCCACTGGGGGGCTCTTTGTATCAAGAGTAGCCGGCGCGATACTTTTACAGTTACGCCGGGTCTGGCTTCTCCACGCCCCCAAGCACGCGGCTGAGCCGCGCCCCGTCGAGCGCCCGGAGATCGTTCACGCGGATGATCGACTTGATGGTTTCCACGTAATCGGCGCCACGCGCCGAATAGCTTTTCAGGGCATCGACCAACCTGTAGGCATCGAGCCCGTGGGGGCCCCCGGCTTCGGCGCGCATTCGGGCACGAAGCGCCCGAAAGCGGGCATAGGCGGCATGGGTGTTCAGGTTCTGCGCGTAAGACCGCACGCCCTCCAGCAGATGGCCGAAAACCTTGATCTTGAAACTCGAGCCGGCGGCTCGGTTTATGGGAATGATCCCCGGCGCCTCGGCGTAGGTCCGCTGCCCGAACAGCGCCCGGCCCTCGAGGGCGAAACGCGACGAGCCCCAGCCGCTTTCCTCAGCGCCCTGGGCAAGGGCCAGCGACGGCGGGATCACGTCGACGCGCAGCAGTAAGCCCGCGCGGTCGTTTTGGGAAACGCCGAAACGGCCGTACTGGGCGGCCAGCCAAGAGCGTTCCGCGGGCGCCAACGCCTGACCTTTCGCCTCGCGCGCGGTCAACCCCAGCACTTTCGCCCGGATGGCGCCAATCTCCTCATTGGTACGCAACACCAGAGGCAACATGGTCTTGATGAAAACCGCCTTGCGCGTGGCGATCGATGAAACCTTGCCGATATCCTTGGGCATCGCCTTGACGAACACCCGCGGCACCGCACCGGCGCCCCTGCGCACGTCTTCGAGGCGGTAGCCGATCCTGCGAAAATCGTCGTACAGCTCACGGGCGCTGGCGGAAACGACGATCACCCCCCGGGGCTTGATCCCCAGCCCGGCCCTGGACTTGACCGCGGCCACGACGGCGGCGCCTTGCACCTCGGCCAAGAGAGGCGATCGTCCATCGCCGCCAAGATGCGCGAGCACGGGCGCGGGCGCGGGCGCGGTCGAGATCAACACGGCAACCAGGCCGGTCCCGACCGCGAAGAAGGCGATCACCGCCGTTCGCGCCACCACTGCCCTTCGCGCCACCACCGCCGTGGCCCAGGCGCGCCTAAGGCCGGCGGCCGAACGGACCAAGCGCCACCATGCCCACGGCATCAAGGCCCTTGCCCGGGCGATGTAAAAATAGATGTTGTTGTCGAATTTCGCCACTTCCACAAATCCTTTCAGACTGCGAAAGACGGCCGCCCCCAATCGGTCCATCTCATTATCGAGTCGGCGCAGCCTCGCCTACTCGATCGGTCGCACTTCCCTGACCTCGGGGATGAAATGCTTGAGCAAATTTTCGATGCCCATCTTCAGGGTCGCCGTGGAACTGGGACAACCGGAACACGCGCCCTGCATGTGCAAATAAACGACCCCGTCCTCGAACCGCCGAAACACGATATCGCCGCCATCCTGAGCCACGGCGGGACGAACCCTGGTGTCCAGAAGCTCCTTGATCCGGACCACGGTTTCATCGTCGTCCTCGTCCGTGGATGCCTCTTCCGCCGCTTCGGCCGCGCCCTCCTCCACCACCGGCGCGCCCGACGTGTAATGCTCCATGATGGCGCCAAGAACCATCGGCTTCATGGTCGCCCAATCCCGTTCGTCGGTCTTGGTGACGGCGATGAAATCGGCGCCCAGGAAAACCCCGGCCACGCCATCGACGCCGAACAGGCTTTTGGCCAGGGGCGAGCGCTTGGCGCCGTCAGGGTCGGTAATGTCCAGGGTGCCGCGTTCCATCACGGCGAGACCCGGAAGAAACTTCAGGGTCGCCGGGTTGGGCGTGGATTCGGTCTGGATAAACATCTGCGCGTTCCCTGACAATTTTTGCGGAAGGGTGGGTATTTCCCTTTTCCATCCGCCGGTGGCCATGTGCGCCGCGTGCCGGCCTCATTTCTTTCTGCCAACAAGACATAAAGTGGATAAAGAACCGGACAAAATCAAGCCAAATTTTATCCTTAATTTCAGTAAGTTATTAACAGTCAGGGTTAACGCGGCGCAAATCGGGAGGACTCGAAATAATCGGTCCCCGACCGACTTTTGAACGCAACAAAGCGCGCCGGCCGGTGCGGGAAATTTAGGTGAGGGCGTCGATTTCCGCGTCGGTCAGGTCACCGGGGACCACGGTCAGGGGCACCCGGAGACTGCCCGACGCCTTCCCCGCCAGGGCCGACACCAGGGGACCGGGGCCCTTCTTGCCCGCCGCCGCCGCCAACACCAGGATGGAAATGCCCTTTTCTTCGCTGATCAGGTCCAAGAGTTCGTCGGCAAGGTTGCCCTCGCGCAGGAAATAGACCGGCGTCTTGCCGGACAATTCCTGGACATCTGCGGAGACCTCGTGGAGCAGCGCTTCGGCCTCTTCCCGGCGTTCCTGGCGCATGATGTCCTCCACCGCCATCCAGTGCTTGAACTCCGCCGATTCGATAACGTAGAGCAGGGCCACGCGGCCGCCGGTGCGCTTGGCCCGGAGGCTGGCGAACCTGAGCGCCTTGTGATGCTCTTCGGTGGCGTCGATGACCACCAGGAAGATGCGTTCGGCCACGCCGCCGTCGGACGGTGCCGCGTTGGAATTCCCAAAGCTGTCATTGCCGAGAGACATGGTCTTAGGCCTTTCTGAAGACGACGCCCGCGAACAGTCCCGCGAGCAGGGCGATAGCGATGGCGAAGAAGCCGTAAAGGGCCGACGAGGCATGGGCAAATCGGTAGACATCGGCGCCGATGCCGACCTTGGCGATGGTCAGCGGCACGGTCTGGGCACTGGCGACGCTGCCGTTGCGGACGAAAAACACATGGACCGTGTAGGATCCGGTGGGCACGTTGGCGGGGAATTCAATGGTCGATCGGAACAAGCGCTGGCCGAGAAAATCGACATCCTTGGGCCGCACCGTGAACAGCCCATTGAGGACCTTGTTGCGGATCAGGCCGGCGCGGAACCCGGCGAGGTCTTTGGCGGCGGCCTTGCCCGTGGCGACCAGCCGCAGGTGCTGGACGCCGATCTCGTGGCGTTGGACGGCCGGCGGCGGAAGAAGCTCCTCGATGGGCTTCGAAGAGGCCAACCAGTAGTAGGACGGCACGTCGCGGAAGGTCACTTCGGTGTCGTTGACCCAGATGCCCGCGAGACGCTCCTTGCGGCGCACCACCTCCCGCCGCGCCGGACCGCGCACGACGATAATGACGTCGCCTTCCCCTTCGGTAGCCCCGAACAGCAGCACCTTGGTGCCGACGAATCCGGTGGTGATGGCGACCAGGTGGCGCGACGCGTCGGCCACCAGGCCCTGGGCATGGAGGCCGCCGGGGACCGGCCCCAGGGCCAAGGCAGCCGCCAGCACCAGGACTTTGGGGCCGCGCCCGGCCATCACCCGAGCCCTGCGCCGAGGGAATAGATATCTTCGGGCGTCACCACCAAGCCGAACATGATCGCGGCGCCGACGAAAAGCACGAACGCACCGAGCAGAAGGCGCAGGTACTCACCGGGGAGCCGACCCGCGAAACGGCCGCCGAACTGGGCGCCGATGACGCCGCCGGTAAGCAGGATCAGGGCCAGAACCACGTCCACGGTCTGGTTGCTGACCGCCTGCAGGAAGGTGACGTTGGCGGTCACGAAAATGATCTGGAACAGCGACGTCCCCACCACCGTAATGGTCGGCATGCCCAGCACGTAGATCATCGCCGGCACGATGATGAAGCCGCCGCCGACCCCCATGATGGCCGAAAGGATGCCGACGAAGAAGCCGATGGCGAGCGGTAAAAGCGCGCTGATATAGAGTTTGGACTTGCGGAACCTGATCTTGAAAGGAAGCCCGTGCAGCCAGGTGTGCTGGTGCAGCTTGCGCCGGGCGCCGCCGGGCCGGCGGCGGCGCAGGACGGCGCGCACCGATTCACCTAACATCAAACTGCCGATGACGCCGAGGAACGCCACATAGGAGAGCGAGATCACCAAATCCAACTGGCCCATGGCGCGCAGCAGCGAATAGAGCCACACGCCGAAGCTCGACCCGGCGATGCCGCCGGCCAACAGCATCGCACCCATCTTGAAATCGACATTGCCCCGGCGCATATGGACGAGCACGCCGGAGACGGACGCCGCCACCACCTGATTGGCTTCCGTGGCCACCGCGACCGCCGGAGAGACGCCGATGAAGATCAACAGCGGCGTCATCAGAAAACCGCCGCCGACCCCGAACAGGCCGGAGAGGAACCCCACCCCGCCGCCCATGGCCAATAGCAGGAACACATCGAGGGAGATTTCGGCAATCGGCAGATAAATCTGCATGAGGGATGGTGACGCCCTTGGCGGCGCTGGATCGGGCTAAGTGGTGGTCCGTCCACCGTTTGTGCGCCGTGCCCGGCAAAAGCGCAAGAAAAATCAAGCCCCCGGGGGATCAGGGGCGCAACAGGCCGACGATGCGGTGAATTTCCGAAAGGTGGCTATGGGCGATCTCGCCGGCGCGTTCGGCGCCGCGGCGCAACACCCCATCGACATAGCCGGGCTCGGCCACCAGGCGCTGCATTTCCGAAGCGATGGGGCCGAGCGCATCGACCGCCACGGCGGCCAGCGCGTCCTTGAATTCCGAGAACATGGCGCCGCCGAACCGGCCGAGCACGTCGGCCCGGCTGGTCCGCGTGAGCGCCGCAAAGATGCCCACCAGGTTGTCGGCCTCGGCGCGGCCTTGGAGCCCCTCGACGGTCTCCGGCAGGGGTTCGGGATCGGTCCGCGCCTTGCGGATCTTGAGGGCGATGGTGTCGGCGTCGTCGGTCATGTTGATGCGCGAATAATCCGACGCGTCGGACTTGCTCATCTTCGCGGTGCCGTCGCGCAGGCTCATCACCCGGGCCGCCTGGCCCAGGATCTGGGGTTCGGGCAAGGGGAAATAGTCGGTCCCGAACTGCCGGTTGAAGGCACCGGCGATGTCGCGGGCGAGCTCCAGGTGCTGTTTCTGGTCCTCGCCCACGGGCACGTGGGTGGCCTTGTAAAGGAGGATATCGGCGGCCATGAGGACGGGATAGGCGTACAGGCCCAGGCCGGCGTTGTCCCGCCGCTTGCCCGCCTTTTCCTTGAACTGGGTCATGCGGTTGAGCCAGCCCAGCGGGGTAATGCAGGCGAACAGCCAAGCCAGCTCCGAATGCCCCGGCACCGCGGACTGGTTGAAGATGATGCATTTCTCGGGATCGATTCCGGCGGCGAGATAGGCGGCGGTCACTTCGCGGGTGTGGGCGCGCAAGAGTTCTCGGTCCTGGGGCAGGGTCAGGGCGTGCAGATCGACGATGCAAAAGATGCAGTCGTAGTCGCCCTGGAGATCCACCCAATTGCGGATCGCCCCCAGGTAATTGCCGAGGTGCAGATTGCCGGTGGGCTGAACGCCCGAGAAAATGCGGTTCATAGTCCCACCTGCCATGGCTTGCCCGGTTACGGGCGGTGTTTATGGCCTCAAAGGGCGGTCCCGGTCAAGGGACCGGCGCATCGCCGCCGGCCGACGCCGCGCCTTGGTCCGCCGCGCCCGGCGCCAGCGACCGCTTGAGTTCGGCCAGGGAAACGGCACCGGATAACTGCGCCAGGGCCGCGTAAAGGACCACCCCGCCGATCACCAGCGCCGCCACGGCGGCGATGCGCACCGGCTCGGACCCCGCCAGCAAGGTTTCACCGGCCGCCGCCACGGCGCCCACCGCGCCGGCCATGACGGCGGAGGCGATGACGATGCGGGGCAATTTGCGCCGCACGCCGCTATCCGGCCTCAACCGCCCGCTCCGGTAAAGGCCGAGCGCCAACAGCGCGGCATTGACCCAGGCGGAAATGGATGTGGCCAGGGCGATTCCCACATGGGCCAACGGCCCCATGAGGATGAGGTTCAAAACGACGTTCACCACCAAAGCCAGGACCCCGATCTTGACCGGGGTCTTGGTGTCCTCGCGGGCGAAATAGCCCGTCGCCAGCACCTTGACCACCACGTGGGCGGGCAGGCCTAGGGCATAGGCGGCCAGCACCCAAGCCGTGGCCTCCTGGGCGTCGGCACCGAAGGCGCCCCGGCCGAACAGCACGGCGATCACCGGACCGGCGGCGGCGATCAGCGCAAAGGCGGCGGGCACCGTCAACAGCAGGGCGAATTCCAGCGCCCGGTTTTGGCTTTCCATGGCGCCCGCCCCGTCTCCGGCGCGAATCTGGCGCGACAGCAACGGCAACAGCGCCGTGGCCACGGCGATGCCGATCACCCCCAAGGGCAGCTGGGCGACCCGGTCGGCGTAATACAGGTACGAGATGGTGCCCGACGGCAGCAGCGAGCCGATGACCAGGTCCACCACCACGTTGATCTGATAGACCCCGGCGCCCAGGGCGATGGGCAGCATCAGGCGCAGCAGTTTTTTCACCTGCGGCGTGAGCCGGGGGAGACGCAAGCGCAGGCCATGGCCGTCGCGGGCGAGCATGAGACCGAGCCAGACGAACTGCGCGATGCCCGCCACCGCCACCCCCCAGGCCAGGCCCACGGCGGGCGAACGCGCGAATTGGCTCCAGCTGAGGACCGCCGCGATCATCACCATATTGAGGATCACCGGGGTGGCGGCGGGCGCGGCAAACCGGCCATGGGCGTTCAACACCGCCCCCATCAGGGCGACCAAGGAGATGAACAGGATATAGGGAAAGGTGATGCGGGTCAGTTCGACGGCAAAAGCGAACTTCTCGGGATCCGATAGGAAGCCCGGCGCCAGGCCCATCATCGCGTACGGCATCAGCATCTCGATGAGGGCCACGAATACAAATAATACCACCAGTAACACCGCCAGCGCGTCTTCGGCGAAGCGGCGCGCCGCTTCGCGCCCGGAGGAAATCAACAGCCCCGAATAGGTCGGCACGAAGGCCGCCGCCAAGGCGCCTTCGGCGAACAGGCGCCGGAACAGATTGGGGAACTTGAAGGCGACGAAAAAGGCGTCCGCGGCGGGCCCGGCGCCGAGCACCGCCGCGAACAAGACGTCGCGCGCGAAACCGGCGAGACGGCTTACCAGGGTGAAGCCGCCGACGGTGGTGATGGAGCGAATCAGCGCCATGAGCCGAGAAAACGCCTCGCGGCCACCTAGTGCGCCTTGGCCTTGGCCTTGGCGGGTTTCTTGGCCGCGGCCTTGCCTGCCGGTTGCGACGCGGCCTTGCCCTTGGCCGCCGCCTTGGCGGGTTTCTTGGCCGGCGCCTTAGCCTTGTGGGCCGTCTCCGGGGCGTCGGAATCCGGTTCGCGGATGGCTTCCAACAAGCGCTCGCGGATGGTCTCTATGCGCCCTTCATGGGTGACCTTGAGGCCAAACAGGTCCTTGACGTAAAAGACGTCGACGGCGCTGGTGCCGAAGGTGGCGATCTTGGCCGAGGAGATCTGCAGGTTCAGTTCGGTGACGGCGGTGGTGATGTCGTAAAGGAAGCCGGGCCGGTCGCGGCCGTTGACCTCGATCAGGGTATTGGTGGCCGATGCCGAGTTGTCGATCATCACCCGGGGCTGATCGCGGAACACGCGGGTGCGGGCGGGCAGGTTGGTCTTTATGGAGAGCCGCTTGGGCAGACGGCGCTGTGTGGAAATCACCCGTTCCAGGGTGTCCTCGAGCCTGCGCAGCGCCCGCGGTTCGCCGTAAGCCTCGCCGTTGATGTCCTGGATCCAGAACGAATCCAGCGCCATGCCGTCGCTCATGGTGAAGATCTTGGCATCGACGATATTGGCGCCCGACAGGGCCATGGCGCCAGCGATCCGCGAGAACAGGCCCCAATCGTCGATGGTGTAGATGGTCACCTCGGTGATGGCGCGGAACCGGTCGACACTGAGGTCGATGACAAGCAGCGCGCCGTCGTCCCTGGCGGCGGCGATCAGCTTGGCGTGGCGGTGCAAGGTGTCGCCATCGAAGGCGAGCCAATAAGGGGCCGGGGGCCGCGACGCGAATTGATCGAATTCCTCGTCGCTCCAATCCGCCAGGCGGGCACGGAGATGTTCCTTGGCGGCTTCCGCCCGCTCGGTGCGGCCGCGCGCCGTCAACTGGCCCGACATCACGTCTTCGGCGGCGAAATAAAGTTCCCGCAACAGCGCCGCTTTCCAGCCGTTCCAGACATTGGGGCCGACCGCGCGGATATCGGCCACGGTCAGGCACAGGAGAAGGCGCAGGCGTTCCGGCGACTGCACCACCTCGACAAAATCGGTCATGGTCTTGGGATCGTCGATATCGCGGCGGAAGGCGGTGTTGCTCATCAAGAGATGGTGGCGCACCAGCCAGGCGACGGTCTCGGTCTCTTCGCCGCTTAAACCCAGCCGCGGCCCCAGCCGCAGCGCGATTTCGGCGCCGGTCACCGAATGATCGCCGCCCCGGCCCTTGGCGACGTCGTGAATCAGCAGCGCCACGTACAGCGCCCGGCGCGAATCCAGCTTTTTGATGACCTCGCTGGCCACCGGCATGACCTCGGCGAGCTCTCCCTCCTCGATTCGATGGAGGATGCCCAAGGCGCGAATGGTGTGCTCGTCGACGGTGTAGACGTGATACATGTCGTGCTGCATCTGCGCGACGACGCGGCCGAAATCGGGCACGAACCGGCCGAACACCCCGGCCTCGTTCATGTGCCGCAGCATGGTTTCCGAGTTTCGCTCCGCGGTCAGGAGATCCAGGAACAATTTATTGGCATCGGCGTCACGGCGCAATCCATCATCGATCAGGGGCAGGGACCGGGTGATGAGCCGGAACGTCTCGGGGTGGATATCCACCTGTTGCCCATGGGCGACGGTAAAAAGCCGCAGCAACGCCACCGGATCCTTGCGGAAAAGATCCTCGTGTTCGACCCGGACGCGGCCTTTCTCGATGACGAATCCGTCGACCACCCGGCGCCCCAGGCCGAAGGTGGGGAACCGCAAGCGCGGGCGGCGCTTGTGCTGATCTTCCAGCGCGGCGCAGAAGATGCGGGTAAGGTCGCCCACTTCCTTGGCATAGAGGAAGTAGTGCTTCATGAACCGTTCGACCGCGCGGGCGCCGGCATGATCGGTATAGCCCATCAGTCCCGCCACCCGTTCCTGCAGGTCGAAGGTCAGGCGGTCTTCCTCCCGGTCGGTCAGGTAATGAAGATAGGCGCGCACCGTGGTCAGGTAATTCTGGGCCTTGGCAAAGCGCCTGGCCTCGCGCTCGGAAATCACGCCGAGTTCCACCATGGCGGGGATCTCCTCCACCCCGTAGATGTATTTGGCGATCCAGAACAGCGTATGAAGGTCGCGAAGGCCGCCCTTGCCTTCCTTGACGTTGGGTTCAAGCACGTAACGTGAATCGCCGGTCCGCTTATGCCGTTGGTCGCGCTCGGCGAGCTTGGCTTCGACGAATGCCGGCCCGGTCCCCTCGGCGATTTCCGCCCGGAAGCGGGTGCGCAGGGTCTCGAACAGCTCCGCCTCGCCGGCCACCAGCCGGGTCTCCAGCATGGCGGTGCGGATGGTGAGGTCGCTCTTGCCGCGCCGCATGCACTCGTTCACCGAGCGGATCGCCTGGCCCACCTTGAAGCCGAGATCCCACAGCAGATAAAGGATGTATTCGATGACCTGTTCGGTATAGGCGTTCTGCTTGTAAGGCAGCAGGAACAGCAGGTCGATGTCGGAATGGGGCGCCAGTTCGGCCCGGCCGTAGCCGCCCACGGCCACCAGCGCCATGCGCTCTCCGGAGGTGGGATTGGCGCGGGGATAGACGGTCCCGGTGGTGAATTCGAACAGCGCCGAGATCAGCCCGTCGGTCATGGCGGCGTTGGCGGCGACCAGTTGGGTGCCGTTCAGCGAACCCGCGAAAAACCGCGCCCGCGTTTCCGCCCGGCTTAGGGCAAGCGCCTCGGCCGCGGCATCAAGCACCGCCGGGCGCAGATCGGCGACCGGCCGGTCGCTTGCCGCCAGGGTCTCCAAACGCACCGCTAATTCCGCCATCCCCGCCGCGCCGGCGCGGGGATCGGCTTCTGTGTCGTTGGGTTTGGCGGCGGTTTCGAGCATCGGTACTGTCCGGCGGCGCGGGCTGGGCGCCGGTCATAGGCCTTATACAGGGGGCCGAAGTATGACACAAATGGCGCGGCGGCGTCCGGCGCCCGATCGATGCCGGGCGCCAACGCCGAAGCATCCATCTAATCCAGGGTTGCCATGACCACACCGCTGCTTATCGTCGACGTTCAAAAGGGCTTCATCAACGATGCCACCCGGCACATCCCGGCACGGGTGGCGGACTTGGCGCGGCGCTACGACCAGGTCTTGGTAACCCGGTTCATCAACCTCGAAGGCTCGGCCCATCGCCGTTTGATCCATTGGCACCGGTTCGCGCCGGGCAGCGACGACACGCCGCTCGCCTTCGAACCGCCAGCGGGCGCGGCGATGATCGAGAAATCCACCTATTCCTGCGTCGATGCGGCGTTTCGCGCCCGCCTCGAGTTGATCGGCGCCCAAGAGGTGCACATCTGCGGCATCGCCACCGACAACTGTGTCCTGAAATGCGCCCTCGACCTGTTCGAATCGGGTTTTCGGCCGGTGGTCCTGGCCGATGCCTGCGCGTCGCACGCCGGCATCGATTATCACCGCTGGGCGCTCAAGATCCTGAGGCGCCTGATCGGCGATGAACAGGTCATCGACACCCCCGGCGGGGCGGCGCCCGCGGCCTAGCCCGCGCCCGCGCCCTAGTAGGTCCCGCGGTCCCAGCGTTCGAAGGCTTCGGTGACCACCGGGAAGGGGCTCCACGGGCTTGGCGGGTTCATGGGCATGGCGCCGTGGTGGAGGTGGGCGGGCTTGAGATCGGCCAACGAATTGGCGCCCAGCAACCCCATGGTGATCTTGATCTCCGATTCGAGGATTTCGAAGGCGCGGGTGAGGCCTTGCTCGCCGCCGGCGGCGAGCGCCCAACCCTGAAGCTTGCCGATGGCGACGACGTCGGCGCCGACGATGATGGCCTTGACCATGTCCGAGCCGCGCACGAAAGCGCCGTCGACGACGATCGGCACCTTGCCCTTGGCCACCGCCGCCACTTCGGCCAGCGCCTCGATGGAACCGCGCCCGTGATCGAGCTGGCGGCCGCCATGATTGGAGACCCAAATCACGTCGATGCCGCGGTCCACGGCGATCTGGGCGTCTTCGGCGGTGGCGATCCCCTTGACCAGGACGGGCAGGCCGCAATGGGACTTGCAATGGTCGATGAAATCCCAGGTCAGCGCCCCGCGCCAGCGCCATTCCTCGGTCAGGTCGATGCCTTCCAGGTTGGACCGCTGGGCGAAGGCGCGGCGGTTGAAGCGGTTGTACATGTCGCGCTCGCGCCGGCCGTAATGGGCGACGTCGACGGTGATGGTCAGGGCGCCGAAGCCGGCGGCGACCACCCGGTCCAGGGTCTTATCGACCCAATCCATGTCGCCGCGCACGTAAAGCTGGAAGATCTTGTAGCCGTCGGTCTCCGCCGCGCAATCCTCGAGCCTGGGGTTGGTCATGATGGAAATGACGGGGATCGAGCCGAACTTGTCCATGGCCCGGACGACCGGGATATTGCCCCCGGGGTCCATCAGGTGAAGCGATCCGATGGGCGCGCAGATCACCGGAATCCTGAGATTCTGCCCCATGAAGACGGTGGCCGGATCGGGATCGGTGACGTCGATCAGAACCCGCGGCCTGAAGGCGATGGAATCGATGGCGTAGCGGTTGCGCTTGAGCGTGGTTTCCGATTCGCCGCCGCCGCAAAGGTAATCCCAGGCCGCCGGCGAGAGGCGTTTCTTGGCCTCGATGATGAGTTCCTGCTGGGTCCTCGCTTGGGCGATGTCGTCCATGATGCTCTCACATGGCGCGGTCCCGGCCCGGGGGCGCGCCGATTCGATGATCAAAAGGCACGAAGCTTGTAGCCGCGCACCCGGCCCCCTGTAAAGCGCCATTGCCGCCCATGGGGCCGCCGCCGGTCCTCGCTTGAAATCATGCCCCGGGACAGTGGTTGAAATCATGCCCGGGGACAGCGCTCGGCGAAAATCCTCTGAGTTGACTGGAATTGCAACAAATTAGCCGTCCTGTTAGGATGGACTCGCAGGTGGACCCGCTCATAGTGAGCCACCCAGACGCGAAAATGGGATGGGAATCAAGCCATCCCGAGGGGGGAAACAGGTGGCCAAGATACTCCATGCGGCCGATGCTGCGGCGCGGCCGGCCCTGCTGGCGACGCCCAAGGCGCGGATCGGCTTGATCATCCCGTCGTCGAACCGGTTGGCCGAACCGCAGTTCCGCCATTACCTGCCCGACGATATCGGTGTTCACGTCACCCGGTTGCGTATCACCGGTCCCTGGCACCGGCCGCTGGACGAGATCGGCGACGCGGTGCGCGAGGCCGCCGGGTGCCTGGCCGATTCCCAATGCGACGTGATCGTCTTCAACTGCACCGGCGGGGCCATGGCCGGCGGCGCCGCGGCCGAGGCCCGCTTGCTGGAGTTGATCGCCGAGGAATCCGGCGCCATCGCGCTTTCGACGGGCCAAGCCGTGGTGGACGCGCTCAAGGCTCTCGGCATCACTTCCATGGTGCTGATCAGCCCTTACGTGCAGGCCACCAACGATGCCGAAAAAATCTACCTCGAGGGTCTCGGATTCCGGGTCGTGAACGACGTCGCCCTGGGACTCCCGGGGGGCACCAGCTATATCGAGGTTTCGCCCGGGCGCTGGTTGGACGAAGCGCGGGCCGCGGTGAGCGCGGAAGCCGACGGCCTGTTTTTGTCTTGCACCAACACCACCCAGATCGAAATAATCGAACAGGCCGAAGAGATCACCGGCCTCCCCATCGTCAATTCCAACCAGGCGGTGATGTGGCGGGCGCTGCGCGAACTGGCGGCCAAGCTGGGCGGGAGCATTGCCATCCGCGGCCCGGGACGGTTGTTTCAAACGGCGTCCTGAGCGGCGGCGGCGCCGATAAGCGGCCGAGAAGAAAGGGACCAACGAAGATGCCCGATATCAATCTTTCCGGCCGCGCCATCATCGTCACCGGCGCAAGCCGCGGCATGGGCCGGGAAATGGCCGATGCGCTGCTGGCGGCGGGGGCCTCCGTCGCCGTGCTCAGCCCCGAGGCCGACGAGCTCGAAGCCACGGCGGCGGAGTTGGGCGCGGCCCATGGCCGTCATCGGGTCATCGCGCTGGTTTCCGACATTACCGACTACCACGGCTGCGCGCGCGGCGTCGCCGAGACCGTCGCCGCCTTCGGCGGCCTCGACGGCCTGGTCAACCATGCCGGCATCGGCCCTCTCCAGGTCGCGCCCACGGTTTCCGAAAGCGAGCACGTGCCTTTCTGGATCGCCGATCCGGCCCGTTGGGCGCGGTTGATCGAGGTCAACATGATCGGCACCTATTTCATGGCCCGGGCGGCGGCCCCGGTGATGATCCAACGCGGCTGGGGGCGGATCGTCAACGTCACCACCTCGCTGCCCAATTACGGCCGGGGCCACTGGAGCCCCTATGGCTGTTCCAAGGCGGGGGTCGAATCCGAGACCCTGATCTTCGCCCAGGACCTCGAGGGCACGGGCGTGACCTGCAACGCGTTTTTCCCGGGCGGCGCGGTGCGGACCAAATTCGTGCCGCAAAATATGCATTCCAGCCCACGGCTGCTGGATGCCGACATCATGCGCAAGCCCATCGTCTGGCTGATGTCGGATCACTCCGGCAAGCATAACGGCGAACGGTTCAACGCGCGCTATTGGGACGCCGCCGCCGACGCGGGCGAGGCCGCGGCCCAGGCCGTGACCGTCCCCGCCTACCGGGCGCCGCCGCCCCGGGCCAACCTCGGCAAGGAAGAGGGCGCATGAGCGATATCCATCTCGATGACCGGGTCGCCATCGTCACCGGGGGCAGCCGGGGCATGGGCCGCGAGATGGGCGAAGCCATCATCGAGGCCGGCGGCCGGGCGGCGCTGCTGACGCCCGAAGCCGAAGAGCTCAAGGAAACCGTCGACGAGATCGCGTCAAACCACGGCGCCGACAAGGTGATGGCGCTGCCTTACGACATCCTTGATTACGGCCAATGCGAACGCGCCGTCGCTGAGACCCTGGAGTACTTCGGAGCCCTGCACGGGGTCGTCAACAACGCGGCGCTGGGCCAGCTCAACGTCATCGCGCCGGGCGCCGACGACACCAACTGCAAGTTCTTCGAGGCCGACCCCGAACGTTGGGCCCAGGTGATCCGCGTCAACGTGGTCGGCACCTACCACATGTGCCGCGCCGCGGTGGGTCACCTGAAGGACCAGGGCTGGGGCCGGCTGGTCAATGTCACCACCTCCATCGGCACCATGCAGCGCAGCGGCAACAGCCCCTATGGTCCGTCCAAGGGCGCCATCGAATCCGAAACCCTGGTGTTCGCCGCCGACCTGGTGGGCTACGGCGTGACCTGCAATTCCCTGATCCCGGGCGGCGCGGCGCGGACCAAGTTCGTGCCCGAGGCCTATTACAAGACCCGCGATCTGGTGGAACCTTCGATCATGCGCGTGCCCATCGTCTGGCTGTTATCCGATCTCTCCGACGAGCACACCGGCGGGCGCTACGTGGCCAACCGATGGGATCACGGCGCTAACGACCCCAGTCTGGCGGCCGAGGCGGCGAAGGAACCGCCGGTGTTCAACCCGCCGCCGGAAGGGCGGCTCGACTGACCCGCCGCATGGCCGGGGCACCTTCCGGCCAAGTGGTTCAAATGGGCCGGAAGGTGACCTAGGGCACTTCCGGGCCAAATTGAACCATTTGACCGGGATGATTTTGCCCCAAGGTTAGACGCGTGTCGCATGGCGATGCGGGGCATCGGCAAAGATACGCAACGACGCCTTGGGGGAAAAGCACCCGACCTACGGTGGGGCTCATGGGCTTCCAGGGTGCGTTGCGGCTCTTGCCCGATGCACCGCATCGCGCTTCGAACCGCGCCTACCCTGGAAGCCCATGAGCCCCATCAAATTGATTCAATTTGGCCCGGAAGTGACCTAGTCCCCGGCCGAGACGATGCCCTTGAGCCGGTAGAGGAGTTCCAAGGCCTGGCGCGGGGTAAGCTCGTCGGGATTGACCTCATCAAAGGCCTGTTCCAGTGCGCTCGGCCCCCGCCGCGTCATCGCCGCCGCGAACAGCGGCAGGTCGTCGGCCAGGCGGGAGACCGCGTCGGCCTTTTCGCCCTGTTCGATGGCGCAGAGCACCTCTTCCGCCCGGTCGAGCGCCGCCTTGGGGAGACCCGCTAGGCGGGCCACGTGAATGCCGTAAGAGCGATCCGCCGTGCCCGGGCCCACGGTATGGAGGAACACCACCTCTCCCTTCCATTCCTTGACCCCCATGGCGTGATTGGACAGCTCGTGAAGGCGTGCGGAAAGCTGGGTCAATTCGTGGTAATGGGTGGCAAATAGGCCGCGGCAGGCGTTGACCTCGTGCAGGTGTTCGATGATCGCCCAGGCGAGCGACAGCCCGTCGAAGGTAGCGGTGCCGCGGCCGATTTCGTCGAGGATCACCAGCGCGCGCGGCCCCGCCTGATGGAGGATGGTGGCGGTTTCCACCATTTCCACCATGAAGGTGGAGCGGCCCCGGGCGAGGTCGTCGGCGGCACCGACGCGGCTGAAGAGACGGTCGACCACGCCGATATGGGCGGCCGCGGCGGGCACGAAGCAGCCGACCTGGGCGAGGATGGCGATCAGGGCGTTCTGGCGCAGGAAGGTGGACTTGCCGGCCATGTTGGGCCCGGTCACCAGCCACAACCGGCTGGCTTGGCGGCCGGCCTCGGTTTCCTCTTGGTCATGGGCCGCGCCGGGTTCGGCCGCACCAAGGCCTTGGTCGGTGAGGTCGCAATCGTTGGCCATGAAAGGGGCCGCGCCGGCCCGGCGCAGGACCTGTTCCACCACCGGGTGCCGGCCGCCCTTGACGCGAAAGGCGAGGCTGGCGTCGACCTGCGGCCGGCAATAGGCGCCTTGGCGCGCCAGCGCGGCAAAACCCGCCGCCACGTCGAGCCAGGCCAGGGCGCGGGCGGTCCTGGCGATGGGCTCGGCATTGTCCTTCACCGCGCCCGCCAACCGCTCGAATATTTCCAGCTCGAGGGCCAGCGCCCGGTCCGACGAGCGGGCGATGGCGGTTTCCAGGTCCACCAGTTCCTCGGTGTTGAAACGGACCACGGAAGCCAGGGTTTGGCGGTGGTGGAAGAAATGCTCCTCGCCGTCGGGACCTTTCGCGCCGGTCATGCCGTCGGCCTGGCTGGCGCGCGTTTCGATGAAATAGCCGAGCACGTTGTTATGGCGGATGCGCAGGTTTTTGATCCCCGAACACGACCGGTAGCGGCTTTCCAGATTGGCGATCAGCCGCCGGCTTTCATCGCGAAGCGCGCGGGTTTCATCGAGCGCGGCATCGAACCCGGGCGCGACCAACCCGCCGTCCCGGGTGAGCAGCGGTAAATCCGCCGCCAGTGCCTTGTCCAAGAGGCCGATGAGCGCGCCATGATCACCGAGGTCTGCGATCCATTGGGCGACCAGCGGCGGCGGCGGCGCGAGCGGGCGCGCGCCATCCTTGGCGAGGGCCGCTTTGAGGTCCTGGGCGCCGCGCAAGCCATCGCCGACAGCGGCGAGGTCGCGGGGACCGCCGCGGCCCAGGCTGACCCGTGCGAGGGCGCGTTCCACGTCGGGTAGCCCGTCCAGCGCCTTGGCGACGGCGCCGCGCGGACCGGGTGTGCCGTCTTCGTCGCCGACGAACCAGGCCACGGCGTCGAGCCGGCGGTTGATGAGCTCCGCGTCGGTCAAGGGGGCGGCCAGCAGCGCCGTCACCAGGCGCCCGCCGGCGCCGGTCAAGGTGCGGTCGATGACCTCGAGCAGGCTGCCGCCGCGGCCGCCGCCGATGGCTTGTGTCAGTTCCAGGTTGCGCCGCGTCTGGGGGTCGATTTCCATGGCCTCGCCTTGGTCGATGCGCCGGGGCGGGTCGATGCGCGGCAGGCTCCCTTTCTGGGTCAATTCGACATAGTTCACCAGGGCCCCGGCGGCGGCCAGCTCGGGGCGGGTGAAGCGGCCAAAGCCGTCCAGCGACGCCACCGCGAACAGCTTTTCCAGGCGGCGCGCGCCATTGCCGGAATCGAACAGGCTTGCGGGCTGGGCGGTGACGGTGGTGCCGGCCTCCTCGCCAAGCTGTTCGAGGATGGCCGCCAGTTCGGGCTTGGCATTGAGGCGATCGGACAGCAGCAGTTCACCCGGCTCCACCCGGGCGAGGACCGATGGAAGCCGCGCCAGCGTCACCGGCTGGGCGAAAAATTCGCCCGTGGAAATGTCGAGCCAGGCGAGCCCCAGCGCGCCTTGGGCTTCGGCCAGGGCGGCGAGAAAATTATTGCGCTTGGCGTCAAGCAGCGCTTCCTCGGTCAACGTGCCGGGGGTGATCAGCCGCACCACCTCCCGGGCGACCACCGCCTTGGCGCCCCGCTTCTTGGCCTCCGCCGGGTCCTCGATCTGGTCGCAGACGGCGACCTTGAAACCTTTTCTGATGAGGCGCGCGAGATAGCTATCGGCGGAATGGACCGGCACCCCGCACATGGGGATGTCCTCGCCCAGGTGCTTTCCGCGATGGGTCAGGGCGATGTCCAGCGCCCGCGCGGCGGCGAAGGCGTCATCGAAGAAGAGCTCGTAAAAATCGCCCATGCGGTAGAACAGGAGGCCGTCGGGATGCGCCGCCTTGATGCGCAGGTACTGGGCCATCATCGGCGTCGCGCCGGCCGTAGGGCCGCCCGCCGGGGGTTTTTTCGCGTCTTTCACGTCCGCGGTCGCGTGCTGGGACAAGGATCGATGCCTCCCGCCGGTGGATCGACGCGCCCAGGGCCCGGGCCGCCGGCGCCGGCAATCACCGTCGGGATAGCTTATCACAGCAACCGGCCGGGACTGAAGGGGCGGTCCGGAAAGACCGGGCGGCCGGTCCCCCTGGCGGAAAATTTCGCACCTCCCGCCACGTTCACCATCCGGTGGAAATAAGGCCGGTGGCGACTATGGGCTTGGCAAGCGGCGAAAACCGGGTAAGTCTCCACAGTTTGAGCCGCCGCCGACGTTCCGGTCATCGGCACCGGAGCGCCCTGCGGCGGCCCCAAGACCGCCCGGCACCACCGCCGAGCCCAAAACAACCGCATCAGGGAAATCCGTCATGGCGAACAATTCCGACCGGGAACTGGACCAAGAGGCCCTGGCCTTCCATGCGAGGGGCCGCCCCGGGAAGATCGAAATCGTGCCCACCAAGCCGCTGGTCACGCAACACGACTTGGCCCTCGCCTATTCCCCCGGCGTCGCCGCGCCCTGTCTGGCCATCGCCGACGATCCGGCCAAGGCCTACGACTACACCGTGCGGGGCAATTTGGTGGCGGTGATAACCAACGGGACGGCGGTTCTCGGGCTCGGTAACCTGGGCGCGCTGGCCTCCAAGCCGGTGATGGAGGGCAAGTCGGTCCTGTTCAAGCGTTTCGCCGATATCGACGCCATCGACCTCGAGGTGGGGACCGAGGACGTCGACGAATTCGTCGACTGCGTCCGTCATCTCGGCCCCAGTTTCGCCGGCATCAACTTGGAAGACATCAAGGCGCCGGAATGCTTCATCATCGAGCAGCGCCTCAGGGAATTGATGGATATCCCGATCTTCCATGACGATCAGCACGGCACCGCCATCATCGCCGCCGCCGCGCTGATCAACGCGTTGGACATTACCGGGCGCAACATCAAGGACATCAAGATGGTGGTCAACGGCGCCGGGGCCGGCGCCATCGCCTGCGTCGAACTCGCCAAGCGGATGGGCGTGGGCCATGACAACGTCATCATGTGCGACACCGCGGGGGTCATCTATCAAGGCCGCGAAGAGCGCATGAACCAGTGGAAATCGGCCCACGCGGCCGACACCAAGGCGCGCACCCTGGCCGATGCCATGAAGGGGGCCGACGTCTTCTTCGGCCTTTCCGTGAAAGGCGCGGTGAACCAATCCATGATCAAATCCATGGCCAAAAAACCCATCGTCTTCGCCATGGCCAATCCCGCCCCCGAAATCACCCCCGAGGATGTCGCCGAAGCCCGCACCGACGCCATCGTCGCCACCGGCCGGTCCGATTATCCCAATCAGGTCAACAACGTGTTGGGTTTCCCCTATATCTTCAGGGGCGCGCTGGATGTCCGGGCCCGGGCCATCAACGACGAGATGAAGGTGGCGGCGGCGGAAGCGCTCGCCCTGTTGGCCCGCGAGGACGTCCCCGACGAAGTTTCCACCGCCTATCGGGGGGCGCGGATGCGCTATGGGCCCGAATACATCATTCCGGTCCCCTTCGATCCCCGGCTGATCTCGGCGGTGCCGCCGGCAGTCGCCAAGGCGGCCATGGAAACCGGTGTCGCCGCCCTGAAAATCGAGGACATCGAAGAATACAAGGCCCAACTGTCGGGCCGGCTCGACCCCACCGCCGACGCCCTTCATCACATTTCCCGGGAAGTGCGCGCCAACCCGCGCCGCGTGGTTTTCGCCGAAGGCGAGGAGGAAAAAGCCGTTCGCGCGGCGGCGGCCTTCAAGAACGCGGGCTACGGGACGCCGGTTCTGGTCGGCGTCAAGGACCGCATCATCGAAACAATGGAACGGGTCGGCATCGCCAATCCCGACGAATTCGAAATCACCAATGCCGGCCTGTCATCGCGCAATGCCGAATACATGGACTACCTGTACACGCGCATGCAGCGGCGCGGCGCGCTTAAGCGCGATTGCCAGCGCCTGGTGAACCAGGACCGCAACACCTTCGCCGCCTGCATGGTCATCCATGGCGACGCCGACGCCATGGTGACCGGGCTGACGCGGTCGTCTTTCGTCTGTCTCAACGATATCCGCCGGGTGATCGATACCCGCCAGGGCGAGATCCCGTTCGGCCTGACTATGCTGGTGGCCCGCGGCCGCACGGTGTTTATCGCCGATACCATGGTCCACGAGGTTCCGGCTCCCGAGGAACTCGCCGATATCGCCATCCAGGCCGCGGCCAAGGCGCGCCAGATGGGGCACACGCCCCGGGTCGCCCTTTTGTCGTTTTCGACCTTCGGCGAACCGCTGCGCGACAAAGGAAAACGCATCCGCGAGGCGGTGGACATCCTCGACAGCCGCAAGGTGGATTTCGAATACGATGGCGAGATGGCGGCCGACGTGGCGCTGAACACCGAGCTGCGGGGCGAGCATTATCCGTTCTGCCGCCTGTCGGGGCCGGCCAACGTACTGATCATGCCGGCCTTGGACCCGGCCAACATATCGTCCAAACTGATGCAGGAACTGGGCGGCGGCACGGTGATCGGACCGTTGCTGCTGGGCCTGGAGAAGCCGGCCCAGATCGTGCCCATGGGGGCGACGGTATCGGAGATCGTCACCATGGCGGCGCTGGCCGCCCACGAGACCCTGCACCAGCACTGAGCCCGCCCCTGGGCGCCGGCGGTCGACGCACCGCATTCCGGCGATCGGGTTCGCGGCTCTCCCCGGCCCAATCGCCGGCGCCGGAAACCGGTGATTCCAGAGCATTTTTCCGTGGAAAATTGGTTCTACAAAGCGCCGGCCAGGACCGCCCGCGATGCTTGTCGCGGAAATATTTGTGTTGGGCTTTACGCTGTGTTACCAGAAACCCATCCTGCGAAAAATAAGGTCTGCCGTCGCCACCTAAAACCTGTGTTTCCAGTATCTAGGGCACTATTCGGAATGTGGTGTTAAGGTTTTGCTTATAGACAGTCCCCGCGGTTCACATCAAAAAGCACCTGCCGGGGATGCAGCCAGGGAGTCGTCGGATGCCAATATCCAATACCTTGATGAATCTGTTTGGACCATCGCCCTTCAAACCGTTGCAAGCGCACATGCGCGTGGTGGTGCAGTGCGCCGGCAACGTGCCTCGGTTGTTCGACGCCCTGTGCGACGACGACAGGAAGGAAATGAAAAAGATCCGGGACGAGATATTCACCCTCGAAAACAAGGCGGACGAGATCAAGAACGAGCTTCGCTCGCATCTCCCCAAGAGCATTTTCATGCCGGTGGATCGACGCGACCTGCTGGAGATCCTCGACCTGCAGGATTCGATCGCCGACACCGCCCAGGACATCGCCGGCATGCTCATGGTGCGCCGCCCCAAGGTCCTGGATTCGATTCGCGAGCCCCTGACCGACCTGACCCAACGCTGCGTGGACGCGTGCAATCAGATGGCGGCAATCATGGAGCATCTCGACGAGCTGGTGGAAACCGGCTTCCGCGGCCCCGAGTCCGATGTGGTGGTGGTGATGATCGACGAACTCAACCGCATCGAGACCGATACCGACCAGAAGGGCATAGCCGTCCTGCGCGAACTCTTCGCCCACGAGAGCGAAATCGACCCGGTGTCCCTGATGGTTTGGCACCGGTTGATTCATTGGGTGGGCGATCTCGCCAACTATTCGGAAAAGGTCGGAAACCGGCTGCGTCTGCTCGTGGCGCATTAGCGTTATTCCGGTCCGGCCAAGGTGACCGGATGCCATGACCGTCATCGCCGAGCACGGCACCGCCCTGATCGCCTTGGCGGTGATCTTCGGCCTGTTCATGACCTGGGGGATCGGCGCCAACGACGTCGCCAACGCGCTGGGCACCTCGGTCGGTTCCGGCGCCATCACGGTGCGCACGGCGATCATCATCGCGGCGATTTTCGAATTCCTGGGCGCGGTCCTCGCCGGTGGCTACGTCACCAAGACGATCCGCAAGGACATCATCGATCCCAGCTCCATCGCCGACAATCCGGAAATCCTCGTTTTCGGAATGTTGGCGGCGTTGCTGGCGGCGGGCACCTGGTTGACCATTGCGTCGATCAAGGGATGGCCGGTATCGACCACCCATTCCATCGTCGGCGCCCTAGTCGGCTTCGCCGTCGCCGGGATCGGCTTCGACGCCGTCAACTGGGGCAAGATCGGCCAGATCGTCACCAGTTGGGTGATTTCCCCGGTTCTTGGCGGCCTTGTCGCCTTTGCCTTGATGATAAGCATTCGCCGGTTGATTCTGAACACCGAGAAGCCCTTCGAAAGCGCCGTGCGATGGGCCCCGGTCTACGCCTTCATGGTCGGCTTCATCATGGCCCTGGTGACCCTGTTCAAGGGGCTGAAGCACCTCAATTTCAACCTGAGCATCCCCATGAGTTTGGCTCTGGCGGCGGCGATCGGCTTGGCCGTCGCCCTGGTCGCGCGCATTTTCATAAAACGGGTCCGCATCGACGAGTCGGCGGACCGGCACTTCCAATTCGCCAGTGTCGAAAAGGTCTTCGTGCCGTTGATGGTCCTGACCGCCTGCGCCATGGCCTTCGCCCATGGTTCCAACGATGTCGCCAACGGCATCGGGCCGCTGGCGGCGGTTCTCGCGCTGGTCCGATCGGGCGGCGATATGGCACAGACCTCGCCGGTGCCCCTATGGGTGTTGCTGCTGGGCGGCGCCGGGATCCTGGTCGGGTTAGCGACCTACGGCTACCGGGTGATGCAAACCATCGGCACCAAGATCACCCAACTCACGCCCACCAGCGGATTCTGCGCCACCATGGCGGCGGCGGCGACGGTGGTTTTGGCATCGCGGATCGCCATCCCGGTCTCGACCACCCACATCGCCGTCGGCGCGGTCATGGGGGTCGGTTTGGCGCATGGTTTCGCGGCGCTCGATCTCCGGGTGGTGGGAAAAATCTTCGTCTCCTGGGTGGTGACCCTCCCCGTGGGAGGCGCCCTGTCGGCGTTCTTCTTCTTCTTCTTGAAGGGCGTGTTCGCCTGAGCAGGGAGAGGCCGGCCCGCGCCTCGATAGCCGTGGATTAATCGGGTCCGGGCCCAACTCCCCATGCCGTCATTGGGCCCCACGGGGGCTCCTCAAAGGCGGTGGCGGCGCCCTCACGGACCCCGGCGGGTGGTCAGCCGATCGCCTCCCGGGCGGGCTTGAGCGGAAGGCCGAGGCTCTCGGCCACCGCGGCATGGGTGATTTCGCCGCCATGCACGTTGAGTCCGGCCAAAAGGTGGGGATCGTCGGCCAACGCCGCCATCACCCCGTTATCGGCCATGGCCCTGACGAAGGGCAGCGTGGCGTTGTTGAGGGCGAAGGCCGATGTGCGCGGCACCGCGCCCGGCATGTTGGTGACGCAATAATGGATCACGCCGTGTTCCAGGTAGACCGGATCCCCATGGCTGGTCGGGCGCGAGGTCTCGAAACACCCGCCCTGGTCGATGGCGACATCGACGATAACCGAACCCGGCCGCATGCGGGCCACCAGGTCCTTGGACACCAGTTTCGGGGCAACCCCGCCGGGCACCAGCACCGCGCCGATCACCAGGTCGGCCGCCGCCACGGTTTGCTCGATGACCGTGGCGTTGCTCTGCAGGGTCTTGAGTTGGGCGCCGAACACCAGGTTCAGGGCGGCCAGCTTGTCAACCCCCCGGTTGAGCACGGTGACGTCGGCGCCGAGGCCCATGGCCATGCGCGCCGCCTCCCGGCCGACCGCGCCGGCCCCCAACACGGCGACCCGCCCGGGCGCCACCCCCGGCACCCCGCCGAGCAGGATTCCGGCGCCCCCTTGGGCCTTTTCCAGGTAATGCGCCCCCACCTGGACCGCCATGCGCCCGGCCACCTCGCTCATGGGGGCGAGAAGGGGAAGCCCGCCCGAGGAATCGGTCACCGTCTCATAGGCGATGGCCGTGGCGCCGCTCTCCATGAGCCCCCGCGCCTGATCGGCATCGGGCGCGAGATGGAGATAGGTGAACAGGGTCTGGCCATGGCGCAGCAGGGCGATCTCTTGGGCCTGTGGTTCCTTGACCTTGATCACCAATTCGGCGTCTTCGAACACTTCGCCCGCGTCGGTGGCGATGGCGGCGCCGGCCCTCTCGAAGTCTTGGTCGCCGATGCCGATGCCCACGCCGGCGCCGGTTTCGATCACGACATGGTGTCCGCCACGGACCAGTTCCGCCACGCTGGCCGGCACCAGGCCGACCCGGTATTCATGGGTCTTGATCTCCTTGGGAACGCCCACCCGCATGGTCACTTCCGCCTATGGATTCCCCGTGAAATCCGCCCGATAGGGAACGGCCGCCACTCTGTCGCGGACACCCCGCGCCGTCAACGGGGTTCTGCCCCCGCCGCCACCGATGCGGTATCCGCGGCCACGGCGACGCGCAAAAGATAGAACGAGAGCAGGATCGCGGGGATGCCTGCCGCGGCCGCATACAGGAAGAAGTCGGTGTATCCCGCCCGTTCGACGACGATTCCCGTGAACCCGCCAAGCAGTTTTCCCGGCAACGTCATCAGCGAGGAAAAGAGCGCGTATTGCGTCGCCGTGTAGGAGACGCTGGTGAGGCTCGAGAGATAGGCGATGAAGACAGAGCCCGCGAGGCCGCCGGTCAGATTGTCGGCGCTGATGGTGAAGATCAGGAGGCCGACGTCCGGCCGCCCCACCGCGGCCATGACGGCGAAGGGAAGGTTGGTCGCCGCGACCAGCACGGCCGCCAGCAACAACGGCCGCATGATGCCGTAGCGGACAACCAGGATGCCGCCCATGAACGCGCCCCCGATGGTCATGAAAAAGCCGAAGAACTTGATGATGAGCCCGATCTGCTCCTCGCTGAAACCGATATCGATATAGAAGGGGTAGGCCATCACGCCCATGAGGATATCGCTGATGCGGAACAAACCGATGAACACCAGTATGACGGCGGCGATCCAGCCCATGCGGGCGATGAAGTCCACGAAAGGACAGACCATGGCGCCGATGAGCCAGGCCGTGGCCGCGCGCAACCGCGGATTCATATGGTCGCTGCGGGCCAGGAAGGCCACCACCCTCTCCTCGCGCCGATGCGCGTCCACGTCGGCCGTCATCGCCGGTTCGCGGATGACGAATACGGTAACGATACCGACCAGGGTCAAACCGGCAATGCCCTGATAAGCGGCCGGCCAAGACATTCTTCCGGCCATGATGAAGGCGCCGCCGCCGGCGGCGAGCAGCGCTATGCGATAGCCGAGCTGATAGGCGGCCGCCATGGCGCCTTGGACTTCGCGCGCGGCGATCTCGATGCGGTAGGCGTCGATGGCGATGTCCTGGGTCGCCGACGAGAAGGCGACGACCAGCGCGAACAGGGCCATTTGGGTCAGGTTCTGCGTCGGATCGGTCGCCGACATGCCGAGGATGCCCAGGCCGATGCCGATCATGGCCACGAGCATCCAGCTCCGCCGCTTGCCCATGGCGCGGGTCAAAAACGGCAGCGCCAGGCGGTCCACTACCGGGGCCCAGAAGAACTTGATCGAATAGGTGATGCCGACCCAACTGAAGAAACCAATGGTGCCGCGGCTGATGTCCTCGCGCGCCAGCCAGCCGGAAAGAGTGGAGAACACCATGAGAAACGGCAGTCCGGCGGAAAAGCCCAGGAAGAGCATCCCGGCCACCTTGGTGTTTTTGTAAACGAGGAACGATTCGCGCCAGCTTTTCCGTGCCGCGCGGGCGCCAGGGGCTGCCCTCATGCCAGGCCCAGTTTTTCACCGACCAGGGCCGCCAACGGCACCTCGGGACGGGCACCGTAATGGCCGATCACCTCGGCGGCGCAGATCGCGCCGAGCCGGCCGCTGTCGTGGAGGTCGCGCCCCTGGGTCAAGCCATGGAGAAACCCGGCGGCGAAGAGATCGCCGGCGCCGGTGGTGTCGACGATTTTTGCCACGGGCACGGCGTCGATGACATGGACCTCGTCGCCGGAAATGATGACCGCGCCCTTTTCCGAGCGGGTCAGGGCCGCCACCTGGCAATGGCCGCGGACATGCTGCAGGGCTTGGTCGAAGTCGTCCACTTGGTAGAGCGAGATGATCTCGGCCTCGTTGGCGAGCAGGATATCCACATGGCCTTCCACCAGTTCCAGGAAATCCAACCGGTGGCGGTCGACGCAGAACGGATCCGAAAGGCTGAGCGCCACCATGTTGCCGGCATCATGGGCGATCCGCGCCGCCTTCTGGAAGGCCGCCTTGGCCGCCGGCGGGTCCCAAAGGTAGCCCTCGAGATAGGTCACCGAGGCGTCGGCGATGATCGAAGCGTCGATGTCGCCGGGGCCGAGCTCCGCCGAGACGCCGAGAAAGGTCTGCATGGTGCGCTGGGCGTCGGGGGTGACGAAGATCAGGCAGCGCGCTGTGGGGGGGCCCTCGGACGCGGCCGGGGTTTGGAAGGCCACGCCCATGGCGGCGATATCGTGGCGGAAAATACCGCCCAGTTGATCGTTGCGCACTTTGCCGACGAAGGCGCCGCGCCCGCCGAGGGCGGCGAGGCCGACGACGGTATTGGCGGCGGACCCGCCCGAGGATTCGATGCCCGCCCCCATCAGGCCGTACAGCGCCTCGGCCTGGGCCGCGTCGATCAGGGTCATGGTCCCCTTGTTGAGGCCGTTTTCCCTGAGAAAGGCGTCGTCGGAATGGGCGATCACATCGACGATGGCGTTGCCGATACCGATCACCTCGAACCGCCGGCCTTGGATCAAGGCCGGCTCGAATTTCTCGGCCATCGCCATCCTTCCTTGGTGGTTCGCCCGGAACATCGCCGAGTATACATGGCCCCCATGGCGGAACAAACCGGACCCGCTTTTGTTGTTTCCGGGCACCGCAAAGAGTATCCTCGGAAAAATTTCGTCATCCCATGGAGGGCCATCGCCATGTTCGGCCGCGACAAAAGTGATGCTGCCAAAGGTCGGGCTGACGCCGCCGCGGCCGACAAGTCAAAGACCAAGCTGCTGCCCCAACGGGACGCCATGCGGCCGCTAAACTTGCACAAGCCCTTGCCGGCCATGCCCCGCATGCCGTCGAACAGCCGCATCGGCGACATCCCTGGCATGACCCCGCCGCGGTCCGAGGGGCGGCCCTACGGCGTCGAGGGCAAGACCCTGGTGGTGGGCCGCGAAATATCCCTGAACGGTCAAATCGCCGCCTGCGACAAGCTTGTCGTCGAGGGTTCGGTGGAAGCCGATTTGGAATGTTGCCGACAGTTGGATATCTCGGCCACGGGCTTTTTCAAGGGTTCCGCGGAGATCGAGGAGGCCGATATATCGGGCCGTTTCGAGGGCCGATTGGTGGCCTCCAGACGCCTCAAGGTGCGGGCGACGGCAAATATCGTCGGCTCCATCGAATACGGTCAGATCGAAATCGAGGCCGGCGGAAAAATCTCCGGCGATGTCCAAGCCCGGCCCCAGGATTCCCAGGAAGGTCCCGAAGCGCCCGAGGCCCCCAAGGTCGAAGACCCGGCCGGCGGCGGCGATTGCTGACCGGCACCCCTCCTTGATGAAACCGGTCCATTGGGCGGCCCTCACGGCGGCGCTTCTCGGCGCCTCTTGCGCGGGGCCGGCGGCGGAAACGGGGTCCGGGGCACCGATGGCGTCCGCCGCCAGCCACCAGGAGACCCCGGCCCAGGCAACCGCCATCGCCAAGACCACCGAACCACGGAACCTGCCGGGGGCCCGGGCGGCGGCGCCGTCCCCTCCCCGGATCACATCGGCGGCCCTCATGGGCCTCGCCGACAACGCCTTGGCGCGGCTTTTGGGCGCGCCGGGGTTCAAGCGCATCGACGATCCCGCGGCGCTCTGGCAGTACCGGGGGGCAGGCTGTATTCTCGACGTCTTCCTGTACGCCGACGGGCCGGTTTATCGGGTGGCCCATATAGAATTTCGGCGGGCCGGGGCCGGCGCGGTGCCCATGGAAGGCAGGGATGGCGAGAAATGCTTTTCCGGCCTCTTTCCCGGGGTCGAGGGGCCCGGGGTCGAGGGGCCCGGGGTCGAGGGGTCCGGGGTCAAGGGGCCCGGGGCCAAGGGGAAGGGATGAAGGATCGCGGCTGATATGGCGGACATCGGCCTACAAGACGCCCAGGGGACCACGCGCCGCGCCGAGGCGGCGGGCCCTGGCGATTACGCGCTGACCGATCTTTGGTATTACGCCTTGCCGTCCCGCGATCTGGGTCCGGGGGCGCTGGTGCCCAAAACCATCCTCGGCCGCGACCTGGTTTTCGCCCGGGACAAGGAGGGCACGCCCTTCTGCCTGGCCGATATCTGCCCCCATCGCGGCATGCCGCTCCGTTTCGGGCGGCTCGAGGGATCGGAACTGGAATGCTGCTATCACGGCTGGCGTTTCACCCCCGACGGCCGTTTGACGGCGATCCCGTCGCTGGCCGAAGGCCAGGAATTCGACCTTTCGCGCATCAACGTCACCGCCTATCCGTGCCGCGAGGCCCAGGGCAATGTCTGGGTCTGGATCGGCGCGGGAAAGGGTCCCTTCACCCCCGACATGGATATCCCGCCCTTGCCCCATGGCGATCTCGGGCCGATCCGCATCTTCGATCGCCAAATCTTTCCCTGCCCGCTGGACCACGCGGTGATGGGTCTGATGGATCCCGCCCACGGCCCCTACGTCCATGCCTCGTGGTGGTGGCGGCCCAGCAAATCGGCCTATGAAAAAACCAAGGCCTTCGCGCCGTCGGAGCTCGGCTTCACCATGTGCCGGCATCGGCCGTCGACCAATTCCCGGGGCTACCGGATCCTCGGCGGCGCGCCGGAAACGGAAATATCCTTCCGGCTGCCCGGGGTGCGGGTGGAGGAGGTCACCGCCGGGCGTCACCGCTTGGTGGCCTTGACCGCGGTCACCCCGATCGGCCCCAACGCCACCGAGGTCAACCAGATCGTCTATTGGAACATCCCCTGGCTGACCCCGTTTACGCCGCTCCTCAAGCGTTACGCGCAACGCTTCTTGGGCCAGGACCGGGAGATCGTCGCCAAGCAGCAGATCGGCCTGGCCCATAACCCGCCCATGCGCCTGATCGACGATGCCGACACCCCGGCGAAATGGTATCTGCGCCTCAAATCGGAATTCGCCCGGTCGCGCGCCGAAGGGCGGCCCTTCGAAAACCCGGTGCCCGAGACCACCCTGCGCTGGCGGAGTTGAGGCATCCCCCCATAGCGGGGTGCTTTTAGACGGTGGTCTTGCCCTTGAAGGCGCAAAGGTCATTGACCGCGCATTCGGTGCATTTGGGATTGCGCGCGACGCAGGTGTAGCGGCCGTGGAGGATGAGCCAGTGATGGGCATGGTCCATCCATTTGGCGGCGATCACCTTCAGCAGCTTCTGCTCCACCGCCAAGGGCGTCTTTCCGGGGGCCAGCCCGGTGCGGTTGGAGACCCTGAAGACATGGGTATCGACGGCCATGGTGGGCTCGCCGAAGGCGACGTTGAGCACCACATTGGCGGTCTTGCGCCCAACCCCGGGCAGGGCCTCGAGCGCCGCCCGGTCCCGGGGCACCTTGCCGCCATGGTCGTGGATCAATTGCCGCGAAAGGGCGATGATGTTCTTACCCTTGGTGTTGTAAAGGCCGATCGACTTGATATGGCCCTTGAGCCCGTCCAGCCCGAGGGCCACCATGGCTTTAGGCGTGCGCACCTTGGCGAACAGCGCCTTGGTCGCCTTGTTGACGCCGACATCGGTGGCCTGGGCGGACAGCACCACCGCCACCACCAAGGTATAGGGGTTGTGATAGGCGAGCTCGCTCTCGGGGGCGGGCGCCCGCGCTTTGAGGCGGCGGAAGAATTCGTCGACATCGGCTTTTTTCATGGCGCCGAACATTAGAGCACAATGGGACCGATTTGAACCATTTGACGGCAAGCCGCCGCCGCCGCCGGGGGGCGCGGTCAAGGGTGCAATGCTTTGACAGGCGCCGAACCGCGCCCTATCAAGAACCATGATCGATGACCGGGAAAAGCCCGCGGCCCAAGCGTCCCTGGGCGGCGGCGCCAAAGCTTGGGACGGGAACGCCGGGCCCAGCAGCGCCGCGCGGCTGACCCGCGCCGCACGGGAAAACTGAGCCCGTGAGCTCCCGCGCGCTTCGCGATTACGGGCTGGTGGTCACCCTGTCGCTGATCTGGGGCTCTTCGTTCCTGCTCATCAAGGTCGCCATCGACGAGGTCCCTCCGGTGACCATGGCGGCGGTCCGCGTGGTGATCGCCTTCGCCGTCCTTTATCTTCTGGTGCGCCTCGGCGGCCAATCCCTGGCGCCGCCCTGGGGGGCCGGCGGCCGGGTCCGATGGGGGCATTACCTGGTGATCGGCATGCTCGGCAACGGCATCCCGTTCTCCCTGGTCTCTTGGGGCGAGATCGAGATCACGGCGGCGCTCGCCGCCATCCTGATCGGCGTGATGCCGGTTTTCACCGTGATTTTCGCCCATGGCTTCGGGGTGGAGCGGGTCACCGGGCCCGGGCGCCTGGCCGGCATCGCCGCCGGCTTGGCCGGCCTGGTGGTGCTGATGGGACCGGCGGCGTTGACCGAAATGGGCGGCGCCGCGCTCCATGAGCTGGCGCTTATCGGCGCCGCCGCCTGCTACGCCGCCACCGCCGTCTATGCACGCCGCCTGACCCTGCGCCTGGCCCTGGTGCCGCTGGCCGCCGGCTCCATGGCGGCCAGCGCCATGGTGATGGTGCCCGCCGCCCTGATCCTGGAAACGCCCTGGCGGCTTTCCCCCGGCCTTGGTGCCGGGAGCGCCGTCGCCGCCCTTGGCGTCATCGCCACCGGCTTCGCCTCGATCATCTATTTCCGGCTTCTGGCTTCCACCGGGCCGACCTTCGCCGCCACCATCAATTATCTGATCCCGGTGTTTGGCGCGGGGCTTTCCGTGGTGCTGTTAGGCGAGCAGGTGGGGCCGCGGGAAGTGCTGGCGCTGGTCCTTATCCTGAGCGGCATCGCCCTGGTCAGGAGCCCGCTCAGCCGTTGAAGCCGAGCACGTCGGCCATGGAATAGAGCCCGGCGGGCTTGTCCGCCGCCCACCGGGCGGCGCGCACCGCGCCGCGGGCGAAGATCTCCCGGCCGCCGGCCTTATGGGTGATCTCCAGGCGTTCGCCGGGGCCCGCGAACACCACGGAGTGTTCGCCCACCACGTCGCCGCCGCGCAAGGACGCGAAGCCGATGGCGCCGCGTTCCCGCGCCCCGGTGATGCCGTCGCGCCCGCGCTGGGCAACCGCGTCAAGCTCCACCCCGCGCCCCTTGGCCGCGGCCCGCCCCAGGGCCAGCGCCGTGCCCGACGGCGCGTCCACCTTGTGGCGGTGGTGCATTTCCACCACCTCGATATCGAAATCCGCGTCCAGCAGCCGGGCGGTCTGTTCGACCAGCGCCATGGCCAGGTTGATGCCGACCGAAAAATTGGCCGCCTGGACCACGGCGACCGACCGGGCCGCCGCCTCGATCATCGCCTGCTGGTCCGCGTCCAACCCGGTGGTGCCGGTCACCAGAACGGTGACGTTGTCGGCCGCCAGCGCCCCGTGGGCGGCGGTCGCTTGGGGCGCGGTGAAGTCGAGCACGGCATCGGCGGCGGCGAACAGGGCGCCAGCATCCTCGGTGACGGCGACGCCCAGGGCCGCGCCCCCGGCCAGGGTGCCGATATCGGCGCCGAGCGCCCCGTGGCCCGGCATTTCCGTCGCCCCCACCAGGTGGCAGCCCGCGGCCTCGCCCACCGCGCGGGTGAGCGCCAAGCCCATGCGGCCCGCCGCGCCGACGATTCCTATGGCGAGATCAGCCATGTCTTTCCCTGCCCCGTTGCCCCCGGTACCGTTCCGGGCGGGGATTTAACCACAGGGGGCCGAATTGGGGGAGAAATTTCCGTGCGCCCGGGTGGCGCCACGGGCGGCGATGAATTGGCGCCGCGCTCAGGGCGGGTCAGTCGCGGTCGGTTTCCGTCAGATCTTCCCAGGCTTCCTTGACCTGGGAAAACAGGCCTTCGGATTCGGGGTTGGTCTTGGCGGGTTTGGCCGCGCTCTCGAACTCTCTCAACAGCTCTTTCTGGCGCTTGGAGAGCTTCACCGGGGTTTCCACAATGGCGCGGATATACATATCGCCCCGCGCCGCCGAACGCATCACCGACATGCCCTTGCCCCGGAGCCGGAACTGGTGGCCCGACTGGGTCCCGTCGGGGATCGTCACCCGGGCCCGCCCGCCGTCGACCGTGGGCACTTCTATGGTGCCGCCCAGCGCCGCCTTGGTCATGGGGATCGGCACCCGCATGTAGATATTGGCGCCGTCACGCTGGAAATGGCGGTGGGACGCGATGGTGAGGAAGATGTAGAGATCCCCCGCCGGCGCGCCGCGCAGGCCGGCCTCGCCCTCGCCCGTAAGGCGGATGCGGGTGCCGTCCTCGACCCCGGCCGGAATGGTGACCGAGAGCGTCTTCTCCTTCTGCACCCGGCCGCTGCCGTGACAGTTGGTGCAGGGCTTGTCGATCACCTGGCCCTGGCCGTGGCAATTGGCGCAGGTTCTCTCGATGGTGAAGAAACCCTGCTGGGCGCGGACCCGGCCGCGGCCCTGGCAGGTGGGACAGGTGACCGGGTGCGAGCCCTTGGCGGCGCCGCTGCCGCCGCACCGGCCACACGCCGCGGCCGAGGGCACGCGGATGGTCGCCTGCTTGCCGGCGAAGGCCTCCTCCAAGCTGACTTCCATGTTGTAGCGGAGGTCGGAACCGCGGGTGTTCTGCCGCGCCGCGCCGCGGTTGCGCGCGCCGGTGAAATCGCCGAACATCTCGTCGAAGATATCGGCGAACCCGCCGCCGAAATTGAAACCGGAATCGCCCGGCCCGGCGCCCGGCCCGGCGCCGCTGCCGTCGAAGGCGGCATGGCCGAAGCGGTCATAGGCGGCGCGTTTTTCCTCGTCGCTGAGGACGTCGTAGGCTTCGCTGAGTTCCTTGAACTTCTGCTCCGCCGCCTTGTCGCCGGCGTTGCGGTCGGGATGGTACTTCATGGCAAGCTTACGGTAAGCCGACTTGATGTCGCCGGCCTTGGCGGACCGGTTCACATCAAGGGTTTCGTAAAAATCTTGCTTATCCATGGGCTTCCCCGGCCGGCGGTGTCCCGAAGCTACCCCACCCGGGCCAGGCCAGGGCGGTGGCGGAACGGGGTTTCACGTCCAACCACCGTCAGGCGGACTTGTTCTGATCCCGGTCTTTGGATTCGCCGGCGTCGGCGGGCGGATCGTCTTCGACCTCTTGGAAATCGGCGTCGACCACCTTGTCGTCGTCGGCCGCGCCGGCATCTCCGGCCGGGGATGCGCCGCCGTCATCGTCGGCCGCCGCCGCCTCGGCTTCCTGGGCCGCCTTGTACATCGCCTCGCCGAGCTTCATGGAGGCATGGGCCAAGGTCTCCGTCTTGGCCTGAATGTCGGCCTGATCCTCGCCTTCCAGCGCCGTCTTGAGGTCGGCGATGTTTTCCTCGATGGACTTCTTCTCGTCTTCGGAGATCTTGTCGCCGTGTTCGCCGAGCGACTTTTCGGTGCTGTGGATCAGGGATTCCGCCTGGTTGCGGTGCTCCGCCGCCTCGCGGCGCTTCTTGTCTTCCTCGGCATGGGCCTCGGCATCCTTGACCATGGATTCGATCTCGTCGTCGGACAATCCGCCCGAGGCCTGGATGCGGATCTGCTGCTCCTTGCCGGTGGCCTTGTCCTTGGCCGAGACGTTGACGATGCCGTTGGCGTCGATATCGAAGCTGACCTCCACCTGGGGCAGGCCGCGCGGCGAGGGGGGCAGGCCGATGAGATCGAACTGGCCGAGCAGTTTGTTGTCGGCGGCCATTTCGCGCTCGCCCTGGAAGACCCGGATGGTGACCGCGGTCTGGTTGTCCTCGGCGGTGGAAAAGACCTGGCTTTTCTTGGTGGGGATGGTGGTGTTGCGGTCGATCAGGCGGGTAAACACGCCGCCCAGCGTCTCGATGCCGAGGCTCAACGGCGTCACGTCGAGCAAAAGCACGTCCTTGACGTCGCCCTGCAGCACCCCGGCCTGGATGGCCGCGCCGATGGCCACGACCTCGTCCGGGTTGACGCCCTTATGGGGCTCGCGGCCGAAGAAGTTCTTCACGGTTTCGATGATCTTGGGCATCCGGGTCATGCCGCCGACGAGGATCACCTCTTGGATATCCGACGCCTTCAGGCCGGCATCCTTGAGCGCCGCCTGGCAGGGCACCACGGTGCGTTCCACCAGTTCGTCGACCAGGGATTCGAGCTTGGCGCGCGACAGCTTGATGTTGAGATGCTTGGGCCCCGACGCGTCGGCGGTGATGAAGGGCAGGTTGATCTCGGTTTCCATCGCCGTCGACAGTTCGATTTTCGCTTTTTCCGCCGCTTCCTTGAGCCTTTGTAAGGCGAGCTTGTCCTGACGCAGGTCGATGGCCTGCTCTTTTTTGAATTCATCGGCCAGGTAATCGATGATCTTGGCGTCGAAATCCTCGCCGCCGAGGAAGGTATCGCCGTTGGTCGACTTGACCTCGAAAACGCCGTCGCCGATTTCGAGCACGGAAATATCGAAGGTGCCGCCGCCCAGGTCATAGACGGCGATGATGCCCGAGGCGTCTTTGTCCAAGCCGTAGGCCAGCGCCGCCGCCGTCGGTTCGTTGATGATGCGTAACACTTCGAGGCCGGCGATTTTGCCCGCGTCCTTGGTCGCCTGGCGCTGGGAATCGTTGAAATAGGCGGGCACCGTGATGACCGCCTGGTCGACGGTTTCGCCGAGATAGGATTCCGCGGTTTCCTTCATCTTCTGGAGAATGAAGGCGGAGATTTGGCTGGGGCTGTATTTTTCGTCCCGGCATTGAACCCAGGCGTCGCCGCTGTCGGCCTTGACGATCTCATAGGGCACCATGGCCCGATCCTTCTCGGTGTTGGGATCGTCGAAAGGCCGGCCGATCAAGCGCTTGATGGCAGACAGCGTGTTTTGCGGATTGGTGACCGCCTGGCGCTTCGCCGCCTGGCCCACCAGACGCTCGCCGCCTTCGGTGAAGGCCACCATGGACGGCGTGGTGCGCGCGCCCTCTGAATTCTCGATCACCTTGGCGTCGGAACCCTCCATGACCGCGACACAGGAGTTGGTGGTGCCGAGGTCGATACCAATGACTTTGCCCATGGTTCTTCACTATCCTTTCTCGAGCGGATGCCCCGGGCCCTGAACGGCGCCTCATGAGACCCTCGATGTCCTTGACCCCGGCCTTGACCAAGGCCCTGGGCGGAAAATCTCAAAGCTATATGGGGAGGCGGGCGGGGCCCTACAACCGTCCAACGGCCAAGTATCGCCAAAAAAATTGGGGCGATTAAATTCCCGCGCCGGGCCCGGGGGGCCGTGAGCCGGGGCCGGGAATGGCGCCGCGCCCGGATTTCATGCCTTGGTATCGACGTGCCCGTCGGCTTCGCCCGGGCCGTTATCGCCCCCGGCACCGTCTCCGGCCCGCGGCGCCGGTTTCACATCGGCCGCTTGATCGGGCATGGCGGCAAGGTCTTGGTTGGCGATGGGGGCCTGGATGGTCTCCGCTTTAGCCCCGCCCTTGGCGACCCCCACCATGGCCGGACGCAACAGCCGCCCGTTCAGCAGGTAGCCCGGCTGCACCACTTCGACCACGGTCCCCGGCGGCCGGGTCGGGTCGTCGATCTCGAACATGGCCTGGTGGCGGTCGTAATCGAAGGGCGCGCCCAAGGCATCCACCTTTTCGATGCCGTGGCGCTCCAGGGCGGCGATCAGTTCGCGCTCGGTCAGCTCCATCCCCGCCGCCAGGGCGGCCAGGGCCGGATTGCCGTCCCGGTCCTCGGCCGAGACGCTGTCGAGCCCGCGGCGCAGGTTGTCGAGCACCGTCAGGCAATCCCGGGCGAAGCCGGCGATGGCGAATTTGGCGGTGTCCTGGCGTTCCTTCTCGGCCCGGCGCCGGTAGTTTTGGAGCTCCGCCACGGCGCGCAGCAGTTGGTCGTTGAGCTCCGCGGCGCGCGCCTGGTGATCGGGCGGCGCGTCTTCAACCGCCGGGGCGGGCACATCCCCCGAACCGTCGCCCGAACCGTCGCCCGAACCGCCGGTGGCTGCGTCATCGGGCGATCCGGCCTCCTCTTCCGGGGCGTTCTTCGGTTCGCCGGCGGCGGGAACCTGGTCTTTTTCTTCGGTCATGGATGCTCCATCAACGCAGGGATAAAGAGGCCCCCTCACCCCATAGGCGGCGCAACACCTTGGAGGTGTAATCCACCATGGGGACGATGCGGGCATAATTCATCCGGGTGGGACCGATGACGCCGATGGCGCCGACGATGTGTTCCGACGAATCGGCGAAGGGCGCCACCACCATGGAACACCCGGCATGGCTGAACAGCGCGTTGTCGGAGCCGATAAAAACCTGCATGCCGTCGGCCTTGAGGGTGAGTTCCAAAAGCTTGGCCAGGGTTTCCTTGGCCTCCAGGGCCTGGAACAACTCCCGCACCCGTTCCAGGTCTTCCAGCGCCGTGATGCTGCCCAGAAGATTGGCCTGGCCGCGGACGATCAGGTAGCCCTGCTGGAGATTGCCGCCCGACCAATGGGCCAGGCCGCGCTCCACCAATTGGCTGGCCAGGGTATCCAATTGCGCGCGGTGGCTCTCGATTTCGGCCAGGATCTCGGACCTGGCCTCGGCGATGGTCCGCCCGGTCAGCCGCCGGGTCAGGTAATTGCCGGCCTCCACCAGGGCCGAGGCGAGAATGCCCAGCGGCATTTCGATGACCCGGTTTTCCACCACCCCGGTTTCCGACACCATCACCACCAGGGCCCGGCCGTCGCAGAGATTGACGAATTCGATATGCTTGAGCGGCGCTTCGTTCTTCGGCGCCAGCACGATGGAGGCGCAGTTGGACAGCCCCGATAGCGCCGCGGTGGCTTCGGCCAGCGCTTCTTCGACGCTCAGTCCGGTGCCCGCGCACATGGCTTCGATGTCCTCGCGGTCCTCGGTGCTGAGCCCGCCGAGCTCGAGGATGCCGTTGACGAACAGCTTGAGCCCGGCCTCGGTGGGAAGACGCCCGGCCGAGGTGTGGGGCGCGAACAGCAATCCCGCCTCCTGCAGGTCGGCCATGACGTTGCGGATGGTCGCCGGCGACAGGCCAAGGCCGGAGCTGCGCGCGAGCGTGCGCGAGCCGACCGCTTCGCCGGTCTCCACATAGCTCTCGACGATCAAGCGGAAGACCTCCCGCGAGCGGTCGTTGAGCTCGGTTACGGTGCCGAACTTGTCGTTGATCATCTCTCCCGCATGCCGGACCGGGCATGCCTCCATCTTCCGTGCAGAATTTAGTCACCGGCCCCGCCAGCGTCAACCACCCCTGCTTCTGGACGGGGCGGCGGGGGCACGCTAGCTTGGGCCGCCCGGCGCCGCCGCCCCGGGCCGGAACCGGAGGAATCAATAAATGAGCATACGTCCATCGGGCCGCGCGCCCGACCAGATGCGGGAGGTGAGCCTGGAAGCCGGCGCCAACAAATATGCCGAAGGGTCGTGCCTGGTGCGTTTCGGCGACACCCATGTGATGTGCACGGCCAGCGTCGAGGAGCGCGTGCCGTTCTTCATCCGCGATTCCGGGCGCGGCTGGGTCACCGCCGAATACGGCATGCTGCCGCGCTCCACCGGCACCCGCACCGACCGCGAGGCGGCCCGGGGCAAGCAATCGGGGCGCACCCAGGAAATCCAGCGCCTGATCGGCCGGGCGCTGCGCGCGGTCACCGACCTCAAGGCGCTGGGCGAACGCCAGGTCAAGATCGATTGCGACGTGCTGCTGGCCGACGGCGGCACCCGCACCGCCGCCATCACCGGGTCCTGGGTGGCGCTCCACCAAGCCTTCGCCGGACTGGTGGAGAAGAAGTTGGTCGCCAAAATTCCGCTGACCGGGCAGATTGCCGCGGTGTCCTGCGGGCTGTATGAGGGCATGGCCGTGCTCGACCTCGATTACGCCGAGGACGCAGCCGCCCAGGTGGACACCAATTTCGTGCTCACCGCCGAGGGTCTTTTCGTGGAAATCCAGGGCACCGCCGAACAACACCCCTTTTCCCAGGAGGATTTCGATTCCATGCTCGGTCTGGCACGCAAGGGGATCAATGAGCTGGCGGCGGCCCAGCGCGCGGCGTTGGGCCTGGCCGCGCCGCCGGCCGATTGAGGGCGATGGCGCGTCGGCTCACCAGCGGGGCGCTGGTCGTCGCCTCGCATAACGCGGGCAAGGTGGCCGAGATCGGCGCCCTGATCGCGCCCTTGGGTTTGGAGGTGCTGGGCGCCGCCAGCCTCGGCCTGGCCGAGCCCGATGAGACCGGCAATGATTTCATCGCCAACGCCGAGCTCAAGGCCCGCGCCGCCGCCGGGGCCATGAGCCTGCCGGCCCTGGCCGATGATTCCGGGCTTTGCGTGGCCGCGTTGGCGGGCGCGCCGGGCATCCTCTCCGCCCGCTGGGCCGGGGAGGGGAGGGGTTTCGGCTTGGCCATGGACCGCGTGCACGATGAAATGACGGAAACAGGCAACCCCGATACCGGCGCGCGCTTCGTCTGCGCGCTGGCGCTGTGCTGGCCCGACGGCCAGTGCCAGACCGTGCAAGGGGAAGTTCTCGGCCGCATCACCTGGCCGCCCCGGGGCGGCAACGGATTCGGCTATGACCCCATGTTCATCGCCCGGGGCGAGAGCCTGACCTTCGGCGAGATGGACGCCGCCGCCAAGCACGCCATCAGCCACCGGGCCGACGCCTTTGCCAAGCTGGTGGCGCGCTGCCTGGGGCCGGCCTGATCCATGGCAGCGCCCGACCTGCCCACCGGCGGCCTGCCCACCGCCAGCCTGCCCACCGCCGATCCGGCCGCGCCGGGATTTGCGCCGGAGATTCGGGCCCGGCCCATGGCCCTGTACGTGCATTGGCCGTTTTGCGCCTCCAAATGCCCGTACTGCGATTTCAACTCCCACGTGGCGGACAGCATCGACCAGGATTCCTGGCGGCGAGCCTATCTCACGGAGCTCGATTCTTGGGCGCCGGCCCTGGCCGGACGCCGGTTGACATCGATCTTTTTCGGCGGCGGCACGCCGTCGCTCATGGACCCCGACACCGCCGCCGCGGTGATCGGCCGGGCGCGTGAAATCTGGCCCGACAACCCCGGCGCGGACCTGGAGATCACCCTTGAAGCCAATCCCAATTCGGCCGAGGCGGCGCGCTTCGAGGCCTTACGCGCGGCCGGAATCAACCGGCTGTCTCTCGGCGTCCAGGCGCTCGACGATAGCGCCCTCGCCTTCCTCGGGCGCACCCACTCGGCGGCCGAGGCCCAGGCGGCGGTCACCCGCGCCAAGGCGCATTTCCCGCGCGTCAACGCCGACATGATCTATGCCCGGCCCGGCCAGACCATCACCGCCTGGCAAGAGGAACTGGCGCGCCTGATGGGCGAGGGCCTCGGCCACCTGTCGCTTTATCAGCTCACCATCGAACGCGGCACGCCGTTCTTCTCGGCCCATCGCCGCGGCGACTTCACCCTGCCCAGCGACGACGACCAGGCCGGGCTCTACCTTGCGACCGGGGAGGTCCTGGCCCGGGCCGGGCTCGCCGCCTACGAGGTGTCCAACTACGCGCGGGCGGACGAGCAATGCCGTCACAACCTCACCTATTGGCGCTATGGCGACTTCCTGGGAATCGGCCCCGGCGCCCACGGACGCCTTCTTCTTGCGGGCACCGCCCTGGCCACGGAAAACTACCGCGCGCCCGCCGACTGGCTGGCGGCGGTCGGCCGGTGCGGCCGCGGCATCAAGGAGGAAACACCGCTCACGGCGATGGTGCGCGCCCAAGAGATGGTGATCATGGGGCTGCGCCTGGAGGTTGGCATCACCGCCGCCGATTTCCGGGCCGTGACCGGCGGCGATTTCACCGATTACCTGGACCGGGCGGCCATGGCGCGCCTCACCCAAGGGGGATACTTAAGCCGCCAGCGCGGGCGGCTCAAGGCCACCCCTGAGGGCCGCCTGCGGCTCGACTCTGTGATCGCGTCTTTGCTGGGGACGGCGCGCCGCGGATCGTGACCGCGTGCCCTAGAGCCCTAGTTACCGATCTTTTGGAAGGTCAGGGGCGCCGGCGAAACCACCACGAAGCGCCGCGCGCGCACCTCCATCACCGCGAAACCGCGCTCCACCAATCCCGAGCGCAACAACCGGAAGATGCCGTCGGCCCCGGCGAACCCGTTGGCCGCGGTCAGCGCCTGCCTGGTAAAGACTTGGCCCGGCGCGCGGCGCGGCGGCGGCACCGACCCGGCGGCGGTGCCCGCCAGCTTGGCCAGCTTGGCGGGGACCGGGTCCGGCGGCCGGGCGATGACCGCGGCAAGCGCGGTGGCGTCATAGGCCAGCGCGGCGACCGGCGGCGCCGGGCTGCCGAAGGCTTTTCTATAAGCCGTCTCGAAAGCCTGGCGGGCGGCCGGCGGCGGCGCCGTGAACCAACCGCCGTAGAGCGCCGGTTCGGTGGCGAGGACCGGATCGTTCCAATCGACGGTTCCCAGCACCCGCACCTGGCGCGGGTCGATGTCGTAGAACCGCAGCAACGGCGCCAGTGCCCGCAGGCTGGCCCCGCCCTGGGGCAGGAACACGCCGTCGAAATCCACCCCGCCCAGGGTGTCGCGTTTGGCCAGGCGCCGCAGCGCACGCGCCGACGCTTCATCGCTTTCGGCCCTGAGCTCCTTGCGCCGGGCAAGGAGAGCCCAGCGCCGCGCGTCGTAATTGGCGAGAGCCTTGACGACCGGAGCAAGGGCTTCGGTCGATTGCCCCCGGTAATGGGCCACGGTCTTCAGGTCCAGGCCGAGAACCGGGATCAGGCGGCGCAGAATCTGCGCCACCCTGTCGCCATAGGGGCCTTCGGGGACCAGCCCGACGATACGCTTCAACCCGCGGTCCCTGGCATAGGTCATGACCCGCCTGATCTGCGATTCCGGCGTAAAGCCCATGACATAGACGCCGTTGCCGGCGACCGCCAGATCATTGGAAAACGACACCACCTGGACACCGCCGGCCTGGGCGATGGGCGCGACGGCGGCCACCGATGGGGCGAAGACCGGGCCCAGGATCAGCCGCGCCCCATCATCGAGCGCCCGGCGGGCGGCGGCGGCGGCGCCCTCGGGGGTGCCTTGGGTGTCCACCGGCACTAATGCCAGCTCTTCGCCGGCGATGTCGAACAAGGCTAATTGGGCGGCGTTCAGCAGGCTTTGTCCGAGCTCGGCATGGGGTCCCGACAGGGGCACGAGCAGGCCCACCCGGATCACCGGGGCGACCCCGGGCGGCGGGATCAGGACGATGCGCCCCGGCTCCTGCCCTGGTTCCTGCCCCGGCCCCGGCCCCGGCGGTGGCGCCTTGGGCGGTAGCGCCGCGAGATCCGGCGACGGCGGCGAAACCCTGGCGGCGGGGGCCGGGGGCACCGCCGGGGCAGGCGGCTTGGCCGGGCTCATGGGTGGCCCCGCCCGCGCGCCGCCGATCTTTTTAGGCGGCGCCGTCACCGGTTCCATGGCGACCCGTTCGTCGTCGGCGACGATGGCGCGGCGCACCTGTTCCAGGGTCTCGCAGCCGCCAAGCGCCGCCGCCATCGCCAGCGCCGCAAAGGCGGCAGGGATTCGGCGGCGTCTCTGTCCTTCAGAACTGGGGCGCAAGGGGCTATCCTCGAAGCGTGCGGGTGGCGGAGCCGGCGCCCGGAGCGTAACCAGCGCGGCAACCCAAGTAAACTCCCGGGGGGCGGACATTGGACGGCAATGATGGCGAAAACCGGGCGCTTGAGCCTGGGCTATACTTGGTGGCGACGCCCATCGGCAATCTGCGCGACATCACCTTACGCGCCCTGGACGCGCTCGCCGCGGCCGATGTGATCGCCTGCGAGGACACCCGGGTGACGGCCAAGCTGCTGGCCGCCCACGCCATCGACACGCCCATGACCCTTTATCACGAGCATAACGCGGCCCGCGCCCGGCCCAGGCTGATCCGCCGCCTCAAGGAGGGCGGCCGGGTGGCCCTGGTGTCCGACGCCGGCACGCCTCTGATATCGGATCCCGGCTTCAAGCTGGTCGCCGCCTGCCGCGAGGAGGGCATTGCCGTCACGTTCCTCCCCGGCGCCTCGGCCCCGCTTGCCGCCTTGGTGCTATCAGGCCTGCCCAGCGACCGCTTCCTGTTCGCCGGCTTCCTGCCGCCGCGGCCCAAGGCCCGGCGCGACCGGTTGGCGGCGCTGGCCGGCGTGGACGCGACATTGGTGCTGTTCGAATCCGGCCGCCGTTTGGCCGCCATGCTGGCCGACGCGGCGGACCTGTTGGGGTCCAGGCCGGCGGTGGTGTGCCGCGAACTCACCAAGCTTTTTGAGGAGGTGGTGCCCGGCGATCTCGCCGCCCTGGCCGCGCGCTATGGCACCGAAGGCCCGCCCAAGGGAGAGATCGTCATCGTCATCGGGCCGCCGCCGGGCGGGCGGGAGGAACTCAGCGACGCCGCCCTCGATGGCCAATTGCGGGCGGCCCTGGCCGGGGACAGCCTGCGCGACGCGGTGGCCGCCGTCGCCCAAGCCACCGGCTTGCCCCGGCGCCGGGTCTATGCGCGGGCGCTCCGGCTTTGCGCCGAGGCCCGATGACCGGCCGGGGCACCCATGGCGACCGGCGCAGGCAGGCGCGCGGGCGCGGCCGGCGGGCCGAGGCGCTGGCCGCCTTGTTCCTGGTCTGCAAGGGGTACAGGATCGTCGAGCGGTCCTTCCGCACCCGGGGGGGCGAGATCGACATCGTCGCCCTACGGGGCAAGACCCTGGCCATGGTCGAGGTCAAATACCGCGCCCGCAAGGCCGATGCCGCCTGGTCCATCACCCCCGCCCAACGCCGGCGGATCGCGCTTTGCGCGCGTGGCTTCATCGCCGCACATCCGCGCTTCGCCGGTCATTACATCCGTTTCGACGCGGTGCTGATGGCGCCCTGGCGCCCGCCCACCCACCTGAGGGATGCCTGGCGCTGTTGACGGCGCCGCGCTGGGCGCAAATTCCCGCCAATTTGAACCATTTCACCGTGCAGCGCCCTGGACAAGGGCCGAGAGTTGTGAATCAATGGGCCGGGGCCGACCGTGCCGTGTCGAACATTCAACGGGGCTGCATCCATGACGACGAATTTCCCGAAACCCTCTGCCGACCACGGGATGAACGGCGGGATGAACGGCGGGATGACCGGGCGGGGCCCTTGCGCGCGCGCTGATTTCCGCGTGTTTCGCCGCCTCCGCCGTGCCGCCTGCCTGGCCCTCATACTTGGCGTGGGCGGCCTCACCGGGGGGTGCGCCACCTCCGCGGTGGTGGGGATTGGCGCGTCGGGCGCCGTGGCGGCATCGGAAGAGCGTGGGCTCGGCGGCGCGCTGCGTGATAAGCGCATCAAGGCGGTGATCAACTATCACCTGCTCGACGTCGATCCTCAACTGCTCAGGGGGTTGTCCACCGCCGTCTATGAAGGCCGCGTGCTGCTCACCGGCATCGCCGCCACCACCGCCAAGCGTGACGCCGCGGTGCGCATCGCCTGGCAGGCCGAGGGCGTCAAGGAGGTGATCAACGAGATCATCGTCGATGCCAAGGGGGTAAGCGGCAGCTTCGCCCGGGACACCTGGATCTCCGCCAAGCTGCGGGCCAAGCTGTTGTTCGAAACGGATATCGTCGGCATCAACTATTCCATCGATACCGTCCGCGGCACGGTGCACCTGTTGGGCGTCGCCCAGGACCGCGCCGAGCTCGACCTGGTGCTCATTTACGCGCGGAATCTCAGCCATGTCCGCAACGTGGTGAACCACGTCATCCTCAAGACCGACCCCAGGCGCCAGGCCAACCAAGCCAAGAAGTGACCCCCGCCGGGGCCAGGGCATATTCCGGGCAAAAGGTTTAATTCGGCCCCATAGTGCACTAGGCTGGGCGGTCGAGACCGGTCAAACCGCACCGGTGAACCCACCGGGTACCCCTGCCCATGAGCCTTGCCGTCGCCTTCCAGATGGACCCCCTCGAGGGCATCGACGTTAACGCCGATTCCACTTATCTGCTGGCCGTCGAGGCAACCGCCCGCGGCCACGCGCTCTATCACTACCTGCCCCAGGACATGACCCTGGCCAGCGGCCGGGTGGTGGCCCGGGCGCGGCGCTTCGAGGCCCGGGCCGATGACGGCCAGCCGTTCACCATGGGCGCCGAGGAACGCATCGACCTGGCCACCCTCGACGTGGTGATGATGCGCCAGGATCCGCCCTTCGACATGGCCTATATCACCGCCACCCACCTGTTGGAGCACGTCCACCCCGACACCCTGGTGGTCAACGATCCGGTCCAGGTGCGCAATGCGCCGGAGAAGCTCTTCGTCACCCATTTCGCCGAGCTGATGCCGCCGACCCTGATCACCACCGACCGGGCCCAGGTGGTCGCCTTCCGCGCCGAGCACGGCGACATCATCATCAAGCCCTTGTTCGGCAACGGCGGCGCCGGGGTGTTTCACCTTGGCGCCGGGGACGAGAATTTAGCCGCGCTGCTGGAACTCTTTGCCGTGCTCTACCGCGAGCCCATGGTGGTCCAGCGCTATCTTCCGGAAGTGCGCGCCGGCGACAAGCGCATCATCCTCATCGACGGCCAGGCGGCGGGCGCCGTCAACCGGGTGCCGGCGCCGGGCGAGGCCCGGGCCAACCTCCATGTCGGCGCCCGGGCGGAGCCGGCCAAGCTCACGGCGCGGGACCTCGAGATCTGCGAGGCCATCGGCCCGACCCTCAGCGAACGCGGGCTGGTCTTCGTCGGCATCGACGTGATCGGCGATTTTCTCACCGAGATCAACGTCACCTCGCCCACCGGCATCCAGGAAATCAACCGCTTCGACGACGTGCGGTTGGAACGCCGAATCTGGGACGCCGTCGAGGCCCGGGTGCACGCGCGGCACCGCGAACCGCCGGCGTGAGGGCGCCGGAGTACGGGTTCCGCCATAATTTTTTAGCAATTTGGATTATTTGGATTGGGGAGAACGCCCGTGCCGATTCTGACCGCCGCCTACACCGCGATCCTCGCCCTGTTGCTGGTCGCCCTGAGCGCCCGCGTCATTCAACTGCGCTACATTTTCGCGGTGCCCCTGGGAGACGGCGGCGAGCAACGGCTGGCGCGCGCCGTGCGGGGCCAGGGCAATTTCGCCGAATATGTTCCCCTGGCGCTGATCGCCATCCTTTGTCTGGAGCTTCTCGGCCAACCCCCCTGGCTGATCCACGCCACGGGCGTGGCGTTGGTCCTGGGCCGCGTCGCCCACGGCATCTGCTTCGCCTGGTGCGAGAGCGCCCCGGGCCTGCGCCGGGCCGGCATGATTCTGACCTTCGCGGCGCTCATCATCGGCGCGCTGGGAAACCTCGCGGCGGTAATTTCGCGGGCCTTTTAGGACCAAGGCCCCACGGGGGACCGCGGCGCCGGTCGCCAGGGACCCCTTGGCGGGTTCTTGCTCTCCACGCATAAATCAAGACACGCGCAAGCGCCCCTCGACTCCCGCGCCCAAAGCGGCTAGACTGAATAGAACAAAACACAAACATCTAGCGGCGGGGGGCGCATGGTCGCGCGGGTCAACACGGTTGCCTTCCAGGGGGTCGACGTCATCGATATCGACGTCCAGGTGCAGATCAGCGCCGGCCTGCCGGCCTTTTCCGTGGTCGGCCTGGCTGACAAGGCGGTGGCCGAATCCCGCGAACGGGTGCGCGGCGCGCTGAATGCGCTGGGCCTGGCCCTGCCGCCCAAGCGCATCACCGTCAACCTGGCGCCCGCCGACCTGGCCAAGGAGGGCAGCCATTTCGACCTGCCCATCGCCCTCGGCCTGCTCACCGCCATGGAGGTGCTGCCCGCCGAGGAGATCATGAACTTCATCGCCATGGGCGAGTTGGCCCTGGACGGCCGCATCACCGCCGTCGCCGGCGCCCTGCCCTCGGCGATCCATGCCGAGTCCCGCCAGATGGGCCTGATCTGCCCCGAGGCCGGAGGCGGCGAGGCGGCCTGGGTCAAGGGGCTGGAGGTGCTGGCCCCGGGCGCGCTTCTCAGCCTGATCAACCATTTCAAGGGCAGTCAGATGCTGGCCATCCCCAAGCCGTTGATCGAGGCGGAGCGGCCGCAGCCGCCCGACCTGGCCGACATCAAGGGCCAGGAAAGCGCCAAGCGGGCCCTGGAGGTGGCGGCGGCGGGCGGCCACAATTTGTTGATGACGGGGCCGCCGGGGGCCGGAAAGTCGATGCTGGCCGCCCGCCTGCCGGGCATCCTGCCGCCGCTCTCCCCGGCCGAGGCGCTGGAGGTCTCGATGATCCACTCCCTCGCCGGCACCCTGGCCGAGGGCCGCATCCTGCGCCACCGCCCGTTCCGCGACCCCCACCATTCGGCGTCGCTTCCCGCGCTCATCGGCGGCGGCGCGCGGGCTAAGCCGGGCGAGGTGTCGCTCGCCCATCTCGGAATCCTGTTCCTCGACGAATTACCGGAATTCTCCCGCCCCGCCTTGGAAGCCCTGCGCCAGCCCATGGAGACCGGGCGCGCGGTGGTGGCCCGGGCCGCGGCCCACGTCACCTGGCCGGCGCGTTTCCAGATGGTCGCCGCCATGAATCCCTGCCGCTGCGGCTATCTCGGGGACCCGGGCCTGGCCTGCAGCCGGGCGCCGCGCTGCGGCGCCGATTACCAGGGCAAGATCTCGGGCCCGCTCTATGACCGCATCGACCTTCACGTGGAGGTGCCCGCGGTGGAGATCGCCGATCTCGGCCTGCCGCCGGCGGCCGAGCGCTCGACCGAGGTGGCGGCGCGGGTCGCGGCGGCGCGCGAAATCCAGGCCGGCCGCCTGGAGGCGGAGGCCCCCGGCCAGGGCCTGCGCACCAACGCCGAGGCCGACGGCGAGCTGCTCGAGCGCATCGCCGCGCCCGATTCCGCCGGCCGGGCGCTGCTGATGGAGGCGGCGGAGAAGATGCGCATGACCGCGCGCGGCTATCACCGCGTGCTCCGGGTGGCGCGCACCCTGGCCGACCTGGAGGGGGTCGACGGCGTCAAGCGCATCCACATCGCCGAGGCCGTCGCCACCCGCCGCCCGGCCCTGGCGCGGTGAGGGCGCGGCGGTCGCAAAATCCGCGCCCATGGGCTATGGTCGGACCAAAGCCGCGATGCCACGACCTTGCATCCGCCGAGGGAGGGGACCATGTCCGTCAAGATCAACCATCTCGCCATCATCAGCGACAACTACGCGCTGGAGGGGAAATTCTACCAGTCCGTGTTCGGCGCCAAGGTGTCGGCGGATTCGCCGCCCGACGGCGCGGTGTGTTTCTCCGACGGCTATGTCGGTTTCAACGTCAACCCGCGAAAATCGGGCCGCCCCGCGGGCTTCGACCATTTCGGCTTCGACGTGGAGGATTTGGACGACACCATCGAGAAGATCGCCGCGTTCGACCCCGAACTGCTGGTGGCGAAAAGGCCGGGCAACCGGCAATTTGCCGGCTATAGCGGCCACGATCCCGACGGCAACAATTTCGACCTGTCGCAAACCGATCTCGAGAACCGCCGCGACGTCTATGCCGAGGGCGAATGGACCCAGGACCGCGTGGTCGATCACTTCGCCCTGCGCACCCTGCATCCCCAACGGGTGGCGGCGTTCTACACCGATGTCATGGGGCTCAGCCCGTCCAACCGGCCGGCCAATGATAAGAACCACTACCTGACCGACGGGCGGATCACCATGGTCATCATGCCGTGGGCCATCACCGATTTCGCCGGCACCGGCATCACCCGCCCGGGTCTCGACCATATCGGCTTCAGGGTCGAAAGCATCGCCGCGGTCAGGCGCGATATCGACGATATCACCGCCCGCAACCCCCATCTCGCGCCGCGCTCATTCGGCATCGGCGCGGAAAGCAAGGCGCGGCTCGAGTTGGCCAAGGCGTGCTGCCCCATGGGCGCCTATCACCTGGCCGACCCCGACGGCGTGCTGATCGACCTCTGCGAGGCCTGAGTCGGGCTTATCGCCGCCCGCCGCCCGCAATCATCCGATCCCCCGCGCCGGGGCGCCGGGCCTGGGTACGGCGCAGTTCGCCGCCATGGTTTTTAAGACAACGGCGCGGAATCCCCTAGTCCGATACCATCGCCCCGACCGGGGCGCCGCCGATGATGTGGACGTGGTAGTGGGGCACTTCCTGGCCGCCATGGTCGCCGGTGTTGACGATCAGCCGGTAGCCCGACTCATCGATGCCGCGTTGGCGGGCGATGGCGGCGACGGCGCGGGTGAAGCCGGCGATCTCGGCATCGCTGGCATGGGCCGCGAAATCGTCATGGCAGACATAGTTCCCCTTGGGGATCACCAGCACGTGGACCGGGCGGCGCGGGTTGATGTCGTTGAAGGCCAGCACGTGTGCGTCCTCATAGACCTTGTCGCAGGGAATTTCGCCGCGCAAAATCTTGGCAAAGATATTTTCCCGGTCGTAGCTCATGGGCCCCCTCCCTCGCCGCCGGGCGCGGGCGTAGGGTCCCGCGCCGCCTTCTCGGCGTGGCCCGAGACGCCTTCGCGCCGCGCCAGCTCGGCCCAGACGTCGCCGGGCCTGACCCCGGCATCGGCCCACAGCACCATCAGGTGATAGATCAGGTCGGCGCTTTCGCGGGTGATCGCCGGCCCATCGCCCTTGAGCCCCTCCACCGTCACCTCGGCCGCCTCCTCGCCGATCTTGCGGCAGATGGTCTCGGGCCCGCCCGCCAACAGGCTCGCGGTATAGGATTTCGACCCATCGGCCCCCTGGCGCGAGAGGATGGTGGCATAAAGCCGGGCCAGCACGTCCACGGTGGCGCCGGCGGCGTCTTGTTCTTGGCTCATGGGTTTGCTCCTTCCGCCGCCCGGTCCCTGGCCGGCGCGGGGGCCGATCCGCCGGCCTGGGCCGGTGCCGGTTCCTGGCGCACGGGCACGCCCGCCGCCGCCATATGGGCCTTGGCCTCGGCCACCGAATAGATGCCGAAATGAAAGATCGATGCCGCCAGGACGGCCGAGGCATGGCCGTCTCGCACGCCCTGGACCAGGTGATCTAGGGTGCCGACGCCGCCCGAGGCGATCACCGGCACCGTCACCGCGTCGGCCACCGCGCGGGTGAGGCCGATATCGAAGCCTTGCTTGGTGCCGTCCCGGTCCATGGAGGTGAGCAAAATCTCGCCGGCGCCGAGCGCCGCCATGCGCTTGCCCCATTCCACCGCGTCCCGCCCGGTGGGCTTGCGCCCGCCATGGGTGAAGATTTCCCAGCCCCCGGACGCGACCGCCTTGGCGTCGATGGCGACGACGATGCATTGGCTGCCGAATTTTTCCGCCGCCTCGGCGACGAATTCCGGGCGGGCGACGGCGGCGGTGTTGATGGACACCTTGTCGGCGCCGGCCAGCAGGAGCCTGCGGATATCGTCCACATTGCGCACCCCGCCGCCGACGGTGAGCGGCATGAAGCACTGTTCCGCCGTGCCGCGCACCACGTCGTACAGGGTGTCGCGGTCTTCGTGGCTGGCGGTGATGTCGAGGAAACACAACTCGTCGGCGCCGGCCTGGTCATAGATCCGCGCCTGGGCCACGGGATCGCCGGCATCCACCAGGTCGACGAAATTGACGCCCTTGACCACGCGCCCGTCTTTCACGTCGAGGCAGGGGATGATGCGGATCTTCAGCATGGCTCGTCTCCGCCGGTGGCGCCCTCGGAATCGCCGGCCAGAAGTGCCAGCGCCTTGGCCGGGTCGATGCGCCCGTCGTAAAGGGCGCGGCCGACGATGACGCCTTCTATCCCTGAATCTTCCACCTGCTTGAGCTCTTCCAGGTCCGACAGCGCCGACACGCCGCCCGAGGCGATGACCGGCGTCGTCACCGCCCAGGCGAGGTCGGTGGTGGCATCGATATTGAGCCCCATCATCGCCCCGTCGCGGGTGATGTCGGTATAGACGATCGCCGCGACGCCGGAATCCTCGAACCGCAGGGCCAGGTCCAGCGCCTTCACCTGGGAGGTCTTGGCCCAGCCCTCCACCGCGACGTAGCCGTCGCGGGCGTCGATGCCGACGATGATCCTGCCCGGCCATTGGCGGCAGGCCTGCTTGACCAGGTTGGGGTTTTCCAGGGCCGCGGTGCCCAGGATCACCCGGTTTACGCCCTTGTCCAACCAGCTCTCCATGGTGGCCAGGTCGCGGATGCCGCCGCCCAACTGGGCCGGGATGGTGATTTCGCCGAGGATCGCCTCGACCGCGGCATCGTTGACCGGGTGGCCTTCGAAAGCGCCGTTGAGGTCGACCAGGTGGAGCCACTGGAAGCCGGCCTCGACGAAGGCCCGGGCCTGGGCCCGCGGGTCCGGGTTGTAGACCGTGGCCTGGTCCATATCGCCCTGGAACAGGCGCACGCAATTGCCGTCCTTGAGGTCGATGGCGGGAAACAGAATCATTGCCGGTGAACCTTCGGGCGCCGCGTCACGGCCGCCAGGCGAGGAAGTTGGCGATCAGGGACAGTCCCACCGCCTGGCTTTTTTCGGGATGGAACTGGGTCCCCACCATATTATCGCGGCCGATCGCCGCGGTCACCGGCCCGCCATGGCTCACCTCGGCGAGCACGCAGGCGGCATCGGCGGCGGCGAACCGGTAGCCGTGCACGAAATAGGCGTGCGCGCCCGGGGCCAACCCCGCGAAAATGGGGTGGGGCGGGTCCCTGAAACTAAGCTCGTTCCATCCCATATGGGGCACCTTGAACCGGTGATCCTCGCCGCCGCCCGTGGGCGCCAGCGGCACCACCTCGCCATCGATCCAGCCGAGCCCCTCATGGATGCCGTGCTCCAACCCACGGCGCGCCATGAGCTGCATGCCGACGCAAATGCCGAGGAAGGGCTTGGCCTTGCACACCACGTTCTCTTCCAGGGCCTCGATCATCCCCGCCAGCGCGCGCAATCCCCGCACGCAATCGCCGAAAGCGCCGACCCCGGGAAGCACGATGTGATCGGCCCGCGCCAAATCCTCGGCCCGGCCGGTCACCATAACCTCACGGCCGGCCGCCTGGCGCTCGAACGCCTTGGCGGCGGAGCGCAGGTTCCCCGATCCATAATCGACGATGGCGACGGTCATGGTGCGGCCCCCGCACCCTCAGGCCGACGCCGGACCCTCGAGGGACGGGGCCGGAGTCCCATCGCCGGGGGCCGGACCAGGCGCGGGCCCCGGCATCAGCGAGGCCAGATCGCCGTAACGCCGGAGCGCGGCGTCCTCGTTCTCGGCGGCGATCACGCCGACCTCGCGCCAGCCGCGCTTGGCCAGGCCGGCGCGCAGCCAGTCATTGGCCTCCATCCCCGTCCAGGCCATGATGGCCAGGGTGAACACGGCGAGGCCCGCCACATTGAGACCGGCCATGGTGCCCACGGCCAAAGGCACGCCGAGCACTGCGGCCAACACGCCGGCCCGAAGCCACAGCCGGTTGGCCAGCGCCCAGGGCAGAGTCAGCAGAAAGGCAGGCAGGCTGAACCCTTCGCGCAGGACCGCCGGTTCCGCGCCGGGCGCCGAATAAGGCGCCGGCAGGTGAATGGAATAGAGTCGCAAGCCGGCCCGTTTCACATGGAGCCTCCCAACACGCCCTTGGTGGACGGCACCGCGCCGGCCTTGCGCGGGTCGATTTCCACCGCCTGGCGCAGGGCCCGGGCGAGACCCTTGAAGCACGATTCGATGATGTGGTGGGAATTCGCGCCGTAGATGTTTTCCACGTGCAGGGTCAGTCCCGCCGATTGGGAAAGCGCCTGGAACCATTCCTTGAACAATTCGGTGTCCATCTCGCCGACCTTGGGTATCGGGAAGTCGACCTGCCAGATGAAATAGGGCCGGTTGGAGGCGTCCAGCACCACCCGGGTGAGGGTCTCGTCCATGGGGATCAAGGCCGAACCGTAGCGCCCGATGCCGGCGCGGTCGCCCATGGCGTCGGAGATCGCCTTGCCCAGCGCCAATGCCGAATCCTCGGTGGTGTGGTGAAAATCGATGTGGAGATCACCCTTGGCCTGCAAATTGATGTCGATCAGGCTGTGGCGAGAGAGCTGTTCCAGCATGTGGTCCAGGAAACCGATGCCGGTGGAGACCTGATAATTCCCCTCTCCGTCGAGATTTACCTCGACCGAGATTTGGGTTTCCTTGGTGTTGCGCTCGACGCGCGCGCACCGCTGAGCCGCCATGGCATCCTCCTTGGATTGGGTGGCGCCGGGGCCGGGCCCGCGCCGCCGCCGCCCCGGCCTTTTAGCAGGAAGGGGGGCCAAGCGAAAGCCGCTTGGCGCGGGGCGGGCAAGGCGGTCGGGAAACGGCCCCGGGGACGGCGGGAATTCAGCCATTGAATGCGGGCTTTTAAAGCCCACATGCTCTGCTATCTTTGCGCGCCTGAGAATCTTGGATGAAATGAGATGATCGAACATGACAAACCCGTCTGGCACGGCACCACCATCTTATGCGTCCGCAAGGGCGGCGACGTGGTGATGGCGGGGGATGGCCAGGTCACCATGGGGCAAACGGTGCTCAAATCCAATGCCCGGAAGGTCAGGCCCTTGAAGGACGGCAAGGTCATCGCCGGTTTCGCCGGCGCCACCGCCGACGCCTTCACCCTGTTCGAACGGCTCGAGGCGAAGCTCGATAAACACGGGGACCTCACCCGGGCCTGCGTGGAACTGGCCAAGGATTGGCGCACCGACCGCTACCTGCGGCGCCTGGAGGCGATCTTGGCGGTGGCGGACGCGAAGGTTTCGCTGATCGTCACCGGCACCGGCGACGTGCTGGAACCCGAGGACGGGCTGATCGGCATCGGCTCGGGGGGCAATTACGCGCTGGCCGCGGCCCGGGCATTGGCGCCCCGCGACGACATGGACGCCGAGGCCGTCGCCCGCCGGGCGATGGAAATCGCCGCCGGCATTTGCGTCTATACCAACGAAAACGTCGTCATCGAAAAACTGGGGGCGTGACCGTCTTGGTGAACCACCCTTCCACCCCCGCCTTCAGCCCCCGGGAAATCGTCTCGGAGCTCGACCGCTATATCGTCGGCCAGGAGGACGCCAAGCGGGCGGTGGCCATCGCCCTTCGCAACCGCTGGCGGCGCCAGCAGCTCACCGACGACCTGCGCGATGAAGTGCTGCCCAAGAACATCTTGATGATCGGCCCCACCGGCGTCGGCAAGACCGAGATCGCGCGGCGCCTGGCGCGCCTCGCCCAAGCGCCGTTCATCAAGGTCGAGGCCACCAAGTTCACCGAGGTGGGCTACGTCGGGCGCGACGTGGAACAGATCATCCGCGACCTTCTGGAAGCGGCCATCGTCATGACCCGAAACCGCGCGCGCAAGGCGGTGATGGCGCGCGCCGAACTGGCCGCGGAGGAACGGGTGCTCGATGCCCTGGTCGGCGAAAACGCGACCAAGACCACCCGGGACAAGTTCCGCGTCATGTTGCGTTCGGGCGATCTCGACGACAAGGAAGTGGAGATCCAGGTGACCGACACCGGCGGCGGCATGCCCAGCTTCGAGATTCCCGACATGCCCGGCGCTTCTATCGGCATGATCAATATCGGCGACATGCTGGGCAAGGCCTTCGGCAACCAGACCCGAAGCCGCAAGATCATGGTCGCCGATTCGCACAAGATCCTGGTCGAGGACGAGGCCGACCGGCTGTTGAATCAGGACGATATCATCCGCGAATCCATCGAGGCGGTGGAACAGAACGGCATCGTCTTCCTGGATGAGATCGACAAGATCTGCGCCCGGGAAGAACGTGGCGGCGCCGATGTTTCGCGGGAAGGGGTGCAGCGCGACCTGCTGCCGCTGATCGAAGGCACCACGGTCGCCACCAAGCACGGCGTGGTCAAGACCGACCATGTTTTGTTCATCGCGTCGGGCGCCTTCCACCTGGCCAAGCCCTCGGACCTGCTGCCCGAGCTCCAGGGCCGGTTGCCCATCCGGGTGGAACTGTCGGCGCTGAACGTGGACGACTTCGTGCGCATCCTCACCGAACCCGAGGCCAGCCTGATCCGGCAGTACACCGCCCTGCTCGCCACCGAGAAAGTGGAATTGGAATTCACCGAGGACGGCGTGCGCGAGATCGCGGTCCTGTCGGCGGAGGTCAACGAAAACGTCGAAAACATCGGCGCCCGGCGCCTGCAGACGGTATTAGAAAGGCTTCTGGAAGAGGTCAGCTTCACGGCGTCGGACACGCCGGGCGCCAAGGTCCGCATCGACGCCGCCTTCGTCAACCAACAGGTGGGCGACCTGGTGCGCGACACCGACCTGTCCAAGTTTATCCTCTAGGCCTTAGGCGGCCGCGCCGCTTCCGCCTCATCCCTCGCCCCGCACCAGGGCCAGCATGCGGCGCAGGGTCGCGCTATCGAGATTGGCGATGCCTTCGGCCAACCGGTTGGCCAACTCGGTCGCCTCGGGCTCCAACCCGGCGGTGTCCACCACGGCGCGGGGGTGGGACAGCTGGACCAGGCGTTCCAACTCGTCGGCGTCTTCCCAGATACGGTGAAAATACTGGCAAATCTGCATCACCAGGACCGGGCTCGGCCGGCCGCGGCGGCCATGCTCCAGCGCCGAAAGATAGGCCGGCGACAGTTGCAAATCGGTCGCCATCTTCTTCAACGTCACCCCCCGTTGGGCGCGCAATTCGCGCAGCTTGGCGCCGAACGGGGTCACCGCGCCCGGGCCCGGCGGAGGTAGACGTAGAACGCGCCGCCGCCGCCGTCCCGGGGCTGGGCCGGGGCGAAACTGAGGATCAGGGGCCGTAGCGCGGGCGAATTCAGCCAGCGCGGGAATTCGGATCGCAAGATGCCGGACCCGGCGCCCTTGCCGGTGATCACCAGCACGCAGCGCCGCCCCTTGGCGGCCGAGGATGGCAGGAAATCAGAGAGCAACCGGTGGGCCTCCGCCCGGGTCATGCCGTGCAGGTCGATGCGGCCCTCGATGCCGATCTGTCCCCGGCGCAGGCGCTGCGCCGTGCGTTTGTCGAGGCCCGGCGCGGCACCGGGGCCAAGGGGTAGGGGCGGCTCGCGCGGCGGTGCCGGCGGGCGTGGTTTGGCGGCCCGCGCCGGTGAACCTGGCGGGGCTTCGGCGGCCGCTTCGGCGGCGCCGGCGGGTGGCTCCAAGGGCGCCGCGCCGGGGCGCCGTTTCAAAGGCTTGACGGTGCCCGCGACGCGCCCCCAGAGAGCGGCGGCGTCATCGGCGCCCGGCGCGCTTGTTGGCGGCGCGGACAGGGGCACCGATGGGGCCCCTGGTTTCGGCCGGTTGCGCTTCCCGGGCATCTAGGGGCCCGCCACCTGGGGAATCGCCACGCCAACCGGGAGCAGAATCCAGTAGCGCCCGCGCAGGCGCGCTTGCCCGGCCGCCGCCTCCGCCGCCGCGCCGTGCCCGAAGAAGATATCGCCCCGCACCGGGCCACGGATGGCGCCGCCGGTATCCTGGGCCACCATCAGGCGGCGCACCGGCGCAAGCCGGCCGGCGGGATCATCGGCGGCGACAAACAGCGGCACGCCGAGCGGCAAGAACTTGCGGTCCACGGCGAGCGAGCGTCCGGCGGTGAGCGCGACACCCTCGGCGCCGATGGGCCCGGGGCCGTGGATTTCGCGGAAGAACACGAAAGACCGATTCTTCGCCAGCACGGCCCCAGCCAAGGCCGGGTTGCTGGCAAGCCAGGAGCGGATCGATTCCATGGTCACGGCCTGGCCTTCCAAGGCGCCCATTTCCACCAACACCCGGCCAATGGCGGTATAGGCATGGCCGTTCTTGCCGGCGTATCCCACCCGCATGATCGAACCGTCGGGCAGTTGGACCCGGCCGGACCCTTGTATCTCCAGGAAAAACGCGTCCACCGGGTCGGCAACCCAGGCGAGCTCCAACCCCCGTCCGGTCAGGGCGCCGTCGTTGATCGCCGCGCGGTCGGCATAGGGAACGAGACGCCCGCGCGCCACACGCCCGGCGATGGAACGCCCGCGAAAGGCGCCGGGGAAGGCCCCAAGGTCGGCCGTCACCAGGTCCCGGGGGCGGGCGTAAAGCGGCACGTCATAGCGCGCCGTGCGCCGCCGCGACCCCTTCAGGGATAACTCGATATAACCGGTGAACAGGCCATCGCGGCCTTCGGCGCCGCGCACCGCGTAGGCGCGAAAATGACGTTCGAAGAACCGCCGGGCGCCGGCGGCATCACCCACTGGGCGGGCTTGCCTGTCGATTTCCCGGCAGGGCGCGTGCCAGTCCGCGGCGCGGCCCGCGAGGCCGCCGGGCCCGATGGCCATGGCGGCGGATTTTTTCATCAGCACCAGACACGAGCGCGCCAAGGCCGCGACGGCGCCGCGGGGGTCGTCTTTATCCCACCCGGGAAGCTCGGCAAAGTCCACCGGGGCCAGGGCGACCCGGTCGGGCGGCACCACCGGGGCGCAGGCGCCGAGGGCGGCAATGAGCGCGGTTACCGTAAGGATCGTGGGCAGATTCGCGGGCAGGATCGCGGGACCCGGCCAGGAGGACTGGCGAAGCCGCCGCGTGAACACCGGCCCGGCGCCCCTCGGCGCCGTCCGGCCCGGCCGCTTACTGGGGAGTTTCCGTTGCAACCAGGACCCAGTTGGGGTCCGACGAGCGGGTATTGCGCTCATAAGTCCAAATATCCACCACATTGGTGATGTGATCGGAATCGCCGTCCAGCACGGCGCCATCCTTGTCCCGTGTCACGTTGACCTGTTCGGTGGAGTATTTGACGGTGATGGAGGCCGTCCGCCCCGACATGCTCGCTTCCAGGAACTCCGCATCCCTGATTCGGACGAGATTGGTTTCCAGGGTTTCACCCCTCTTTTCCCGTTCCTTGACGGCGTTGGCAAATCCTTCGAACACATCCTTTGACAACAGCGGTTTGAGGGCCACGGTATCGCCTTCGGCGAATTTCATGACGATGTACTCGAAAGCATCCTTTGCCTTGTCGACGAAATCGCCGGGATCGAATCGCGGATCGGCGACCTTGATTTGCGTCAAGCCGGCACCGAGCGGGGTATCGGCGGTGATCTCCTGGCCATCGCGGCCGGGAAGGCGAACCACATTATCTTCTTCTTCTTCTTCGCCGTTTTCTTCATCATCCTTGCGCGGGTCGTCCTTCCGTGTCGGCCCGGACCGGAACGGTTCCGCGGGCCGGCCTTGATGTCCGGTGCGCTTGCCAAGAACGCTCCGCAGGCGCAGGATCACGAATGCCGCGATCAGCGCCAGAATGATGATGTCGAAAACCGGAATTCCGCTACCCATGGAATGCCTCTTTAGCGGGGGCGGCGCGATCACCTTTGCCCCATATACGCGCCACGTTAGCGCCGTCCCATCATAAAATCCAGCACGGCCGAAGCACTCGCCCCTGGACATGGGGTGCCCAAGCCCCAATGTTAAGGCGCAACATGGTTCTCTTACTCGCTTTTATCATCGTCCCGATCGCCGAAATCGCCCTTCTGGTCCATGTCGGGGGCCTGATCGGTGCCTGGCAGACCATTGGCCTGGTGGTGCTGACGGCGGCCATCGGCACCGCCTTGTTCCGCGCCCAGGGATTCCGGGTCATGATGCGGGCCCAGGACATCCTGGCCCAGGGTGGATTTCCCGCCAAGGAATTATTCGACGGCATCTGTGTCCTGTTGGCCGGCGTTCTTTTGCTGACGCCAGGTTTCGTGACCGATGCGCTGGGCCTTGCGTTGCTGGTGCCGGGGCTCAGGGTAAGGATCGGCCGCATCCTTTGGCATCTCGTGCGGCGCTCCGGCAATTTCGAGATGCACGTGGGCGGCTCTCACGGCACGTGGTCCCACGCTTCCGACGACAACGTCATCGAAGGCGAATTCAGCGAGGTCCCCGCCGATTCCGACCCGCCCCCCGCGCAGCATTTAGGCAAGCCCGGCCCAGGGAACATCCGGCGATGATCCCGTTCTCCCCGGTCCATCGAGGGTTCTTGCACGGGTCGGAAAACCATGGTAGCGACAGCGGCGCCGGGGGGCCCCGGCGATTTAACTGTCCAGGCGGAACAGACCCAGATGACCGATATTCCCGATGCCAAACCCACCAGCGGCGCTAACGGCAGCGATGACGAGATCGCCAACAGCGGTCCCTTCATCCATGCCCACACCCAATACATCAAGGACCTGTCGTTCGAAAATCCGCTGGCCATCGAGACCGTCAACGGTGCGGAACTCAGCCCCCAGGTCAACCTCGAATGTTCGGTGGAGACCCAGAAACTGGCCGATCAGACCTATGAAGTGGTGCTGTCCCTCGAGGCGCGGGCGGTTCGCGACGACAAGACCCTGTTCCTGATCGCCGTCGATTATGCCGGCTTGTTCAGCATCACCAATGTTCCCGAGGAACAGATCGAACCCGTTCTCTACGTTCATTGCCCGACCTTGTTGTTTCCCTTCGCGCGCGCCATCGTCGCCAATGTCACCAAGGATGGCGGCTATCCGCCGCTGTTGATCGACATCATCGATTTCGCCACCTTGTATCAGCACCGAATGGCCGCGGCGAAGAACACCGAGGACGGCGGCGGCGAGGGCGACGCGGAAGCGGCCGACGGCGAAGGCGCCGCTTAGAGCATTTTCCGGCTGAATCGATCGATTTAGCAGCTATTCGGCGTGGGCCGGGCCGCCCGGGCGGGCGATTTCCTATTTGTTCCAGAGCGGGTCGGTTAAGCTTTCGACGAAAGCGGCATGGGCCGCGCCTTCCTCCGGCGAAGCACCATGGGGCCGGGGCGCGCGGGTCTTGCGTCCCGCCCGCGCCTGGCTATCAGCCTCGGCTTGGTCCGCGGCATCCGCGGCCAGGCCGAGGACCGGCTGGCGCCCCCCCATCAGTTCCAGGTAGACCTCGGCCAGAAGCTGGGCGTCGAGCAGGGCGCCATGGAGTTCGCGTCCGGAATTGTCGACGCCGAAGCGGCGGCAGAGCGCATCGAGAGAGGCCGGTGCGCCGGGGAATTTGCGTCGCGCCAGCGCGACGGTATCGATAATCGTGAAGCCGTCGAGCGGCGGCCGGTCAATCAAGGCCAGTTCCGCATTGAGAAACTTAAGGTCGAATTCCGCGTTATGGATGACCAGGTCGCCGTCACCCAGGAAGGCAATGAAATCTTTCGCCACGTCGGTGAAACACGGCTGCGTGCTGAGAAATTCGGTGCTAAGCCCATGGATCCGGAAAGCTTCCTCGGGCATGTCGCGTTGGGGATCGATATAGGTCTGGTAGCGGCGGCCCGACGGAACCCGGTTGACCAGCTCGAGGCAGCCGATTTCCACGACGCGGTGGCCGGCAGCGGGGTCGAGACCGGTGGTTTCCGTGTCGAGGACGATTTCCCGCATGCCCGTGGAGGCTCCTTGCCCTGTTTGGTTCGGACACCGCCGCCGACGGCGCCCCCGGCCTCCGGCACCGGGTTTCCTAGATAATCTTTCTTACTATAGCCTTGAGCCCGAGGAAAGTCCGCCGCCGGCCAAGGCCGGTGGAAATCACGAAATCGGCCCGCCCGCATCGTTCCCGTTCCGCCATCTGGCGCGCGCGAATGGTCTTAAGCCGGGCCGGGCTCATCCCCGGGCGGGCCAACACCCGCGCGTCCTGGACAAACCGCGGTGCCGTCAGGACCACCACGGCATCGCACAGCACTTCGGCGGCGGTTTCGAACAGGAGCGGGATTTCAAGCGCCGCGACCTTGACCCGGCCCATGTTCTGGCGCGCGATGAACCGTATTTCCGCAGCCCGTACCAGGGGATGAAGGATGGCCTCAAGCCGCCCAAGGGCCCTGGAATCGTCGAACACCAGGCGGCCCAGGGCTTGGCGGGAGATGGCCCCGTTCTCGACCGCGCCGGGAAACGCCTGGGCCACCGGCGCGACCGCGACGCCGCCTGACCCGAGCGCCCGATGGACGAAGGCATCGGCCGAAAACACCGGCACGCCGAGACGGCGCAGCATGGCCGCGGCAGTGGATTTACCCATTCCGATGGACCCGGTCAGGCCGATGATGCGCGTCGGCCCGGCCATCAAGCGCGCCCGGACCCGCCCAATTCAGGCCGATCCTTGTGTATCATGGGCGATGAGATCCCCATCGACCTCGGGTTCGGTCCCGAACCAGGCCGCGAACCCCGCGAGGGAGAGCACGCGAAGGGTTTGGGCGAAACGCCCCGGCGCGACCGGAAGGGGGATAGGGACCCCGTCCGTGCGGTATTTCTCCAGCCAAACATCGTGCGGCCCGGGAGATGGCGCATGGGCCACGGACCAGCCCATGACACCGGCGACACCGGCCAAATTGGTCTTGGCGGAAATGTTCATGCGCTCACCACGCCGTTCGCCCGCAGGACATCCAGCAACGCCAACAACGGTAGCCCGAGAATCGTGAAGTGGCTGCCTTCGATGCGCGCGAACAACTGCACGCCGTTTCCTTCGAGACGATAAGCGCCGACCGACGAAAGGATGCCCTCGCCCGCGTCCTCAAGGTAGTTGTCGAGAAAGCCATCGGAGAAATCCCGCATGGTGAGCTTCGGCGTTTCCACGTGATGCCAGATTCTCTCGCCATCACGGCAAATGCAGGCCGCCGTGGCGAGATTGTGGGCCCGGCCCCGGAGCGCCAGGAGGCTTTCCCTTGCATGGTTCATATCGGCAGGCTTGTCAAACCACGTCCCCTCGAGGTCCAGGATTTGGTCGGCGCCGATCACCAGGACGCCGGCGTGGCGGCGGGAAATACGTTGTGCCTTCATATGGGCCAGGGCAATGGCGGCATCTTCCGCCGAGGCCCCCTCGGCCGCCATGGCGTCCTTGACCGCGGCCTCATCGACCAGGGCCGGGTCGACCGTGAAGGCGATGCCCGCCCCGGCCAGGAGATCGCGGCGGGCAGCGCTGGCGGAAGCAAGAACAACACCGGCACCGGTCGTTTCTTTCAATGGATCCTCGTTCATGTTCGGTCGGGGGCGTTCCCCGGCGCCGTGCTGCGATGTTCCAACAAGCCAAGAATGGCGGCGGCGGTTTCCTCGATGGAACGGCGCGTCACGTCGATCACCGGCCAACCTTTCTCCACGAAAAAGCGATGGGCGTCGCGGACCTCGCGCTTCACCAGCTCGGGGTCGGTGTAATCCGTTTCATCTTCCTGATGCAACATCCTTAGCCGGTTGCGGCGAATCTGAACCAGCCGCTTGGGGTCCTTGGTCAGGCCGACGATCAAGCCGTCTTTCCGTTCGTCCAGCGCGTCCGGCAACGGGGTGCCCGGAATGAAAGGCACGTTGGCGGCTTTTATCCCTTGATTGGCAAGGTAGATGCAAGTCGGTGTCTTGGACGTTCTCGAGACACCGATGACAACCACATCGGCCTCCTTGTAGTCCCGCGTCCGCTGGCCATCATCGGTGGCGAGCGCGAAGTCCATGGCCTCGATCCGGTCGAAATATTCGGCATCCAGCTGGTGTTGCTGGCCGGGCCGGGCCTTGCTTTTGACGCCAAGGTACCCGCCGAGCGCCTTCATCACCGGATCGAGCACCGAGACGCAAGGCACGTTCATGCGCTTGCATTCCATCTCTAGGAAATCACGGATGACGGCATTGACCAAGGTGTAGAGAACCATCCCAGGTTCCGCCTTGATCCCCTCAATGACCGGCCGCAACTGCCGTTTGGTGCGGATCAGCGACCAGTGATGCTCGACCTTGGGAATATCGTCGAACTGAACCAGGCAGGCACGGGTCAAGGCGCGGATGGTTTCACCGCTGGCATCGGATATCAGGTGAAAATGATAGGTTCCCGATTTATTCATGCTGCTCGACACCTAATTCTATCCGTCTTCGCATGTGGACAGCCCGCCCCATAACCGCGAGACGAAAATACTGAAACCGGGGATAAAGCGGCATTTATCCCCAGGACCTCTCAA
>SMXQ01000108.1 GCA_004356985.1 Alphaproteobacteria bacterium
CTATCCCGCCTGTCCCGATCATTCGGAGAAGCCGGCGCTGTTCCAACTCCTGGCGGCGCACCAGAATACCGGCATGACGCTGACCGAGTCCTTCGCCATGCTGCCCGCCGCCAGCGTCTCGGGCTATTACATCGGCCACCCGGACGCGCGCTATTTCGGCCTCGGCAAGGTGGGCCGCGACCAGGTGGCGGATTACGCGGCGCGCAAGGGCGTCTCGGTGGAGCAGGCGGAAATATGGCTGGCGCCCAACCTCGCCTACACGCCGGGGAAGGATTGATGGGCCGCACCCATGTGGTTGGAATTTGATACCAGCGCTTAACCCGGCCGCCAATGGCGGGCCGGCCTAACCCCGCGGCCTATTCCGCGGCGGCCGACGATATCTCCTTGGCCTTTTTCTCCAGCGTGTCCTTGTCCTGATAGATCTCGCCGCCGGTGTCCTTGAAGGCCTGGCTCATCTCGGCCATGCCCTTCTCGGCGTATTCGCGGACCTCCTGGGTGATCTTCATGGAGCAGAACTTGGGCCCGCACATGGAGCAGAAATGGGCCACCTTGGCGCCCTCGGCGGGCAGCGTCTCGTCGTGGTAGCCGAGCGCCGTGTCGGGGTCGAGGGACAGGTTGAACTGGTCGCGCCAGCGGAACTCGAAGCGCGCCTTGGAGAGCGCGTCGTCCCTTTCTTGCGCGCCCGGCAGGCCCTTGGCCAGGTCGGCGGCATGGGCGGCGATCTTGTAGGTCACCACGCCGACCTTGACGTCGTCGCGGTCGGGCAGGCCGAGATGTTCCTTGGGCGTCACGTAACACAGCATGGCGGTCCCGTACCAGCCGATCATGGCGGCGCCGATGGCCGAGGTGATGTGGTCGTAGCCCGGCGCGATATCGGTGGTCAGCGGGCCGAGGGTATAGAACGGCGCCTCGTCGCAATGCTTCAGCTGCAGGTCCATGTTCTCCTTGATCATGTGCATGGGCACGTGGCCCGGGCCCTCGACCATCACCTGAACATCGTGCTTCCAGGCGATCTTGGTCAGTTCACCCAGCGTGCGAAGCTCGGCGAACTGGGCCTCGTCATTGGCGTCGGCGAGACACCCGGGCCTGAGCCCGTCGCCCAACGAGAAGGACACGTCGTAGGCCTTGAGGATTTCGCAGATATCCTCGAAACGCTCAAAGAGGAAGCTTTCTTTGTGGTGGGACAGGCACCACTTGGCCATGATCGCGCCACCGCGCGAGACGATGCCGGTCAGGCGCTTGGCGGTCATTGGCACGAACGGCAGACGGACGCCGGCGTGCACCGTGAAGTAATCGACGCCTTGTTCGCATTGTTCGATCAAGGTGTCGCGGTAGACCTCCCAGGTGAGGTCCTCGGCGACGCCATCGACCTTTTCCAGGGCCTGGTAAATGGGCACCGTGCCGATGGGAACCGGGGCATTGCGGATGATCCATTCGCGGATGTCGTGGATGTTGGTGCCGGTGGACAGGTCCATCACCGTGTCGGCGCCCCAGCGGATCGACCAGACCATCTTGTCGACTTCTTCCGCCGCCGTCGAGGTGATCGCCGAATTGCCGATATTGGCGTTGATCTTGACGATGAAATTGCGGCCGATGATCATCGGCTCGGCTTCCGGGTGGTTGATATTGGCGGGGATGATGGCGCGCCCGGCGGCGATCTCGTCGCGGACGAATTCCGCGCTCACCATGGCCGGCAGGTTGGCGCCGAAATTCTCGCCGCCCGACGGCGCCGTTGCGGCCGCCTCGCGCCCCAAATTCTCGCGCACCGCGATGTATTCCATTTCCTGGGTGATGATGCCGGCCCGCGCGTAGGCCAATTGGGTGACCGCCGCGCCGCCCTTGGCGCGAAGCGGCCTGGCGGGCTTCGCCGGAAATTCCACGAAGGGGTCCTGATTGGCGCCGCGGAAGCCGTTGTCCTCGGGCTTGATACGGCGCCCATCGAAGGCCTCCACGTCGCCGCGGTCGAGAATCCATTGCCGGCGCACCGGGGGCAGCCCCTGGCGGATGTCGATCTCCTGGGCGGGGTCGGTATAGGGGCCCGAGGGGTCGTACACCCGGACCGGCGCATCGTCCTTGGAATCCAGCCTGATTTCGCGCATGGCGATGGCGAGACCCGGGAACCGCTTGCTCTCCACGTGAATCTTGTCGGAGGCGGGCAACGGCCCGGTGGTCACGGTGAAATCCTGGGGGGTGGTGCCGTCGGCCATTTCGGTCTCCTCGGTTGGCGGTCTGGGGCTGATCCGGAATGGCGGAGGACGGCGGGCCAAGCGGGCGGGCCCGCGTCATTCCCTTCCCTACGCCGGCATGACCCGGATCAGGTTCGAAGGGTTCCGTCTGCCCGGTGCGGCGCGGCCCCGATGCGGGCCAAAGGGACCCGCTGGACCGGCCGGGGTGACGGTTCTCAGCTCCGTTGGGAGCACCCCCAGGAACGCCCCCATGGTGTGCGAATCCGGGGCCCAGGTCAAGGGTCCAAATCGGCCGCCGGCCCGGCCCCGGGGCGCCGGGGAAGATGGCCGCCCGGCAGGGTGTTAGGACATTCTTTACGGGTGGTGGGGTAAAGCTGGCGGACTGCAAGCGGCGATGCCGCCGGCCTGATTTTCGGCCTTTTTCTTGAATTCGTCCGTCCCACGGGGGCGGCAAGGTAGTGTGCGTTAGCGTACCAGTCGGGGGAGTAATATGGCTTACGTGGAAAGCATCGACGATACCCAGGACCTGGCCACCAAGGCCCTGACATTCCTGGGCCGACAGAATCTGGCGCTGATCCCCCAAAACTACACCGTGGCGTACGGTTTTTTTACCGGCAAACGCCCAGCCCTCAACAGCGAAATCAAGAAAATGATTGCCGTGGGCGGGGTCGGTCCATCGGAGATGGTCGCGCTCTATGACGCCTATTTCGGCCTCGAAGCGGAATCCGTCATGCTCCGTTCGGCGCGCGAAATGGTCGAGGGCATCATCGCCAACCTGCGCCAGTCGGTCGCCGCCGCCGGCGAGGACGCGGCGGGATATGGCGAAATCCTCCAGGACTTCTTGGGCCAGGCGGCGGCGGGCCGCGGCGGACCCGAGGATCTGGCCCAGGCCACCAAGGTCATCCTCGCCGAAACCGAGAAGATGGAATCGCGCCATTCGGACCTCCGGTGGCAATTCGCGGAAACATGTGAAGAGGTCACGCAACTGGGCCGCAATCTCGACAAAATGCACCTGGCGGCGGACACCGATTCGCTGACCGGGGTCGCCAATCGCCAACACTTCGAGACCCGTTTCCGGGAAATGCTCGACCAGGCGGCGGTCAACGGCGCGCCCATCTCGGTGCTGATGGCGGATATCGACCACCTCGAGAGCGTCAACGACAATCACGGCCGCCAAGTGGGCGATCACGTGCTCCGCCTGGTGTCGGTGGCGATATCGCAAGCCGTGCGCGGCGGCGATTTCGTCGCCCGCCATGGCGGCGAGGAATTCGCCGTGCTGCTGTCGCAGACCGGCCTTGACGGCGCCTTGTCGGTGGCCGAGAACATTCGCCATGCCATCGCCTCCAAGCGCCTGACCCGGAAATCGACCGGCGAAGAACTGGGCGTGATCACCCTGTCGTTGGGGGCCGCCCATTATCGCGACGGCGAATGCGCCGATGGCCTGATCAGGCGCGCCCAAGAAGGCCTTTCCCGGGCCAAGCGCCGGGGTTGTAACCGGGTCGAGACCGTGGAGCCCGTGGTCGGCGCCGGGCGGCTGGCCTCGGTCGCCGGCTGAGGCGCCCCGGGCCCCGGTGTCCAAACGAGCCCCTGGTGCCCAAACGAATCCCCGGTGTCCAAACAAGTCTTTGAGCGCATGCGGCATTTGGCCTTAAACTGGGCCAAAACCGGATCGCCCCGAGGATGGCCCAGCTTTCACGACATTTCCATGACGCCTGGAGCTTCCTAAGCCGGGTGGTCCGCCACCGGCAGATGGTGGTGTTCGTCCTCGGCGTGGTGCTGGGCGCCCTCGCCGCGGGCGCGGCCATCGCCTTCCGCCACTTGATCGGCCTGATCCAGCTGGGCGCCTTCGGCTTCGATTCCGAACGACTGTTCAGCCTCGCCCAGGAGCTTCCCTGGTGGCACATCCTGTTGGTGCCGGCGCTGGGCGGCCTGGTGGTCGGGTTGTTCATCCATTTCGTCATGCCCGGCCGCGCCCCCCAGGGGGTGGCCCAGGTGATCGAAGCGGCGGCGCTCAGGGGCGGCCGCATGGACCTCAAGGCGGGGCCTCGGCGCGGCGCTGGCCTCGGCCGCCTCCATCGGCTTTGGGGCGTCGGTGGGCCGCGAAGGGCCGGTGGTGCACCTGGGGGCGTCCCTGGCCTCGTGGATTTCGTGGCGGCTTCACCTGCCGCGCCAATTGTGCATGACCCTGTTGGGGTGCGGCGTGGCGTCGGTCATCGCGGCTTCCTTCAATGCGCCCATCGCCGGCGTGTTTTTCGCCCTCGAGGTGGTGGTCGGGCACTATGCGTTGTCGTCGTTTGCGCCCATCGTCATCGCCTCGGTCACCGGCACCATCATCTCCAGGCTTTACTATGGGGATTTTCCGGCCTTCGTGGTCCCCCAAAACGCCATCGTCTCGTTCCTCGAGTTCCCGGCTTTCGTGATCGTCGGCATCGGTGCCGCGGTGGTCGCCATCGTTTTCATCAAGGCGACCATGGCGGCCCAGGACGGCTTCGCCAGGCTGCCCTGGCCCGGCTGGATCAAGCCGGCGGTGGCGGGGCTTGTGCTGGGCGCCGTGGCGCTGGAATTTCCCCATGTTCTCGGTGTCGGCTACGAGACCACCGATGCCGCCATCGCCGGGCAATTCCCGCTCAGGATGCTGGCCATCCTTTTGCTGCTCAAACTATTGGTGACGTCGCTGTGCCTGGGCGCCGGCTTCGGCGGCGGCGTGTTCAGCCCGTCCCTGGTGATGGGGGCGCTCATGGGCGGGCTCATCGGCGCGCTGGCCACCCTGGCCGCGCCCGAGTTGTCTTCCGGCGCCGGCACCTACGCCATCGTCGGCATGGGCGCGGTGGCGGGCGCCGTCCTGGGGGCGCCCATTTCCACCATCCTCATCATCTTCGAACTGACGTCGAGCTTCACCCTGACCATCGCCGTGATGGTCGGGGTGGTGGTCGCCTCGGTGATCACCCAGGCGGTGGTGGGCCGGTCGTTCTTCACCGTGCAATTGGAACGCCGCGGCATCCGCATCGACGGCGGGCGCGAGATCACCCTTTTGAAGTCGCGCAAGGTGACGGAGATCATGGAGAGCGACTTCGAAACCGTGCCCATTGATCATCCCATGCCGATGATCCGCGAAAAATTGCGCCAGGTGCCCAACGGCGAGTTGTTCGTGACCGGCGCCAAGGGCGCCCTCACCGGCACCATCACCCTGGCCGACCTGTCCGAGGCCGCGTTCGACACCTCCTACGATTCCATGCTCAAGGCGGGCGACGTGCTGCGGGCCGATCCGCCGGTCCTGGCCCGGGACGCCAACCTGGAGGACGCGCGCGAATTACTGGACCAAAGCCATGAGGACCGGCTCGCCGTGGTGGACGACCTGGACTCCATGGTGATGGTCGGTTACCTGCGCGGCCTCGACATCATCGACGCCTACAACCGGGCCCTGATGCAGGCCCGCGCCGAGGAACGCGGCGAGGCGTGAGGCCCCAATTCCCCCGCCCATAGGGTGGAATTCGCGGGCTGCCAGGGGGTTCGTTGCGGCCCTCGGGGGCAGCCCTTGCCGGGGTGGCGAATGTGCTATAACGCCGCCATGTCCGATCCCTTCGATCTCTCCGGCGCCGCGCCCGACCCAAACCCCGACCCAAATCCCGAACCAGGCGCCGTTCCCGGCGCGGCTTCGCCGCCCCAGAGCGGCGCGGCCGAGGCCGCCGCGCCCTTCCTCGACGCCCTCAACGCCCAACAGCGCGAGGCGGCGGAGTGCCTCGACGGCGCGGTTCTGGTGCTGGCCGGGGCGGGCACCGGCAAGACCCGGGTGTTGGTCAGCCGGCTCGCCCATATCCTGGCCGCGGGCCGCGCCTTCCCCGGGCAAATCCTGGCGGTGACCTTCACCAACAAGGCGGCCCGGGAAATGCTGGACCGGGTCACCGGCCTGATCGGCCCTGGCGCCCAGGGGCTGTGGCTCGGCACCTTCCATGCGATCTGCGTGCGCATCCTGCGGCGCCACGCGGAGCTGGTTGGGCTCAAGCCCAATTTCACCATCCTCGACACCGACGACCAGCTGCGTCTCCTCAAGCAGGTCATGGAGGCGGCCAACCTGGACACCGCGAAATGGCCGCCCCGGGGCCTGTTGGCGGTGATCCAGCGTTGGAAGGACCGCGGGCTTGGCCCCGACAGGGTGACGGCGGGCGAGCAGAGCGAATTCGCCGCCGGCCGCGCGCTCGCGCTCTACCGTGGCTACCAGGGCCGGCTCATCACCCTGAATGCCTGCGATTTCGGCGATCTGTTGCTTCATTGCCTGACCATTTTCGCCGGCCACGCGGACGTGCTCGCCGACTACCAGCGCCGCTTCCGATTCATCTTGGTGGACGAATACCAGGACACCAACGTCGCCCAATACCTGTGGCTCCGGCTGCTGGCCCAGGGCGGCGGCAACATCTGCTGCGTCGGCGACGACGACCAGTCGATCTACGGCTGGCGCGGCGCCGAAGTGGGCAACATCCTGCGCTTCGAGAAGGATTTCCCCGGCGCCAAGGTGATCCGCCTGGAGCGCAACTACCGGTCCACCCCGCAGATCCTGGCCGCCGCCTCGGCGCTGATCGCCCATAATGACGGGCGGCTCGGCAAGAC
>SMXQ01000109.1 GCA_004356985.1 Alphaproteobacteria bacterium
AAGATAGGGGCGATAGGGAACCGCGCCGACGACCCCGACCTTGCCCCCCTTGAGCCCCCGCCCGGCCAGGAATTCGCCCACCGTGCGCGCCGTGTCGGCCCCCGCCCAGCGCACGTCTTCGATGACCGAGAGCACCCGGGCCATGGGCAGGTGGTTGTAGAGCTGGGCGATGACGGCCGGCGCCTGGCCCTTCTGGAACACCACATAGGCCTCGCGGCCGCCGGGCCAGTCGGTCAGCCAATAGACCTCGGCGGCGAAACGCCCGGCGCCGAACACCAAGAGGGCATCGATGCCCTGGGTCTCCATGAAGGCCTCGACCTGGCCATGGCGCGCGGCCATCTCGGCATCTGAAAATCTTGGGAATTGGGCGGCCTCGCGCATGATACTCCCTCCGGACCGGAGGCAGCATGTTCAAACGGGGGCCACCCCCAAATTTCCCCCGGATGATATTAACCGATTGTCCGAATATGGGCATGAGCGGGCATAATCGGACCTAATTTTATTCTCGAAATTCGTTATTTTAGTCGTGCGCGCTTCAATTCCTCGGCGAGCTTTGCCGCCAGCGATTGGGCGTGAGGTTCCATCAACATCTGTTTGTGGGTGCCGGATATGGGAATGTATTTCAGCTTCCCCTTGATAACCTGGTTCCAAGCATCACGCACATCTGAATGACTCATCGATTGGCTATCGTTTTCCGCCCTGAAATAGACCGCGTCGCCGTCATAGGTGGGCATATGACGAACTTCCAATCGCATCAACCGGTTGCAACGATCGGGCCGGCAAAGCACGAGCGGCAAGGATGTTCCTGAGGCACGATAAAATTCGAGGACCGGGAACAGCACCATGCGCAGGGCCCGGTCGTAGAGGTGTTGATATCCCCTCTCCAGCCGAAACCGGATATAGGGCAGCGCCGCCTTGAACTTCCGGATACCGGCAGGGGCGCCCTCCTTCTCGAGCCATTGGCCAAGAGGCATAATCTGTCTGCCACCCAAAAAGACCGTATCGAATAGCGCCAGGAACGCCACCTCTTCGCCGGCCGCTTTCAGGATATTCGCCATGTACACGGCGATCCGCCCGCCGAAGGATTGCCCGCTAATGAAATAGGGCCCTTGGGGTTGGATCTTGCGGATCTCGTCCACGTAATGGGCGGCCATGTCATTGGCCTTAGTAAACGGCACGGAGGCGGTGTCCCAGCCTATTGCTTGAATGCCGTAGAAGGGCTGATCGGTGCCTAGGTGCTTGGACAGGTGGTAATAGGAGATCGCCTCCCCCGCCATGCCATGGATACAGAAAAAGGGCGGCCGGTCGCCTTCGGGCGGAATGGGAACGATGGCGCCCTGGGGCTCCATGTCCTCGATCAGCCGCGCCATTTCGGCAACGGTGCCCGCCTCGAACAGCGCCGCTAAAGGCAAGCGCCGCTTGAACGAGCGCTCGATCGCCAAAAACAATTCCACGGCCTGGAGGGAGTCGCCCCCCATAAGGAAGTAATTGTCGTCAAGCCCGACACTCTGATTCCCTAGGGCTCGTCTCCAGAGTCTTCGCAAGCGATACTCCAGGGGGCTGGGGCGGCGGCCTGATTTCCGAGACCGCTCGGGATCGGGATCCAGCCCCACACCAAGGGCCTCCGACAGGGTGTAACGCTGCACCCTGCCCGCGTCGCTCTTGGGGATGTCCGCCACGAAGACGATGCGGCGCGGCACCTTGAAGCCCGCCAGCTTGCCCAAAAGAAAACCGGTCAGGTCGCCTTCGGTTACTGACCCTCCGGGCGCCCGCACTACGGCCACGGCCACCTCTTCGCCCAGGGTTGGATGAGGGATGGGAAAGGCCGCAGCCTCGATGATCTCCGGGTGGGCTATCACTGCCGCGTCCACCTCCGCCGGGCTGACTTTCTCGCCGCCGCGGTTGATCATCTCCTTGATGCGGCCGGTCAGGGTCAGATAGCCGTCCTCGTCAAAAAACCCTTCGTCACCGGTCCGGAACCAACCGTCCACGAAAGCTACGGCACTGGCCTCGGGATCATTCTCGTAACCCTCGATGATTCGCGGACCGCGAACCAAGATCTCGCCGCATTCCCCGTTTTGAAGGAAGGCTCCGTCGAGGGAACGGATCCGGACCTCGCAATCGGACGGAGGCCCCACGGTACCGCGTTTGCGCAGCTTCGGGCGAAGCGGGTTGCAACAGATACGGCAGGTTTCGCTGCTTGAGTAGTTCTCAACGATGGGGACGCCGAAAAACGCTTCCAACGCATCCGCCACCGTGGGATCAATAAAACCAGAGGTGGCCCGAATATAGCGCAAACTATGGTCGCGCGCGTGATCCTCGAAAGCAGTCATGGAATCGTGGATCCTGTGGAGGAAGGGCATGCTGGCGCTCACACAGGTGAGGCCAAATTCCCGCAGATATTGAAAAAAGATTTCGACCGTGAACGATGGGGTCTGGGCCAGGGTGCCGCCGCAACAGAGCGACGACATCATCTGATTAACACCGTTGGCATAATAGAGGCGCTGTGGACAGAGACAGACATCGGCAGGGCTTCGTTCAAAAAAGTCGTTTTCAGAAAGGGCCCGCAACAGGACGAGGCGTTGGCGAATTGGAACCAACTTCGCCGCCCATGTGGTGCCCGAGGTTGAGAAGACCACGGCAATATCGCTGCTCTCGGCCAAACCACGTTCTCCGCCAATGGCCACGAGGGCGTTGCCATCCGCCATCCGTAAACCGTCGCTTGAGGGCGAACAGAAAAACACGGGAAGGCCGAGCGCCTTCGCCGCCTCGAGGGCCGCCGGTGCAACATCCGGTTCCAGGACCAGGGCGTCGGCACGACGGTCACGGAGTTGGACTTCGAACTCCTCGGTAGTCTGATTGGGATTTAGGGGGAGCAATGTCGCGCAACTGACGATCCCTAGGATCAGGGGGGCCATGGGCTGGCCGCCGGGATGGACCAGGGCGATGCGGTCACCACGCCCGAATCCCGCTTTGTTGAGGTCAGTGCGAACCCCCTCCATGGCGTCCACCAAGGCCCGGTAGGTCAGAGGTTGCCGGTTCTCCTCGATAAACGCCAGCGCATCGGGTTGGATTTCCGCCCAGCGGCGGATGACATCGCAGACCGTGTCTTTTTCGGGATCGACTGGAAACGGCAGCATAGGTGAGTATCTCGCTCTTATCTTAATCGATCAATCCATCAAGCAAGAAGACGCTTTTTGAAATGGCAGGTCTTTCCCCACGAGGCAATAAGTGGAATTGACCTCTTGTGTTGCATCGACCGATTGAGGTGACAGCTATCAGCGGGCATGAGGTTAACGAACCCGCTCGCTCGTCCAGGCCCGAAGAATTACAATTTTTTTCCGGCCAACAGCGCGCCTTCTGGTGTGTCTATGAATGATCACGCCCACGATATTCTCAAATTGCGCCAGCGTTGAGCGCAACCAAAGGCGTGAACGGAATTCAGGCCATATCTTCCGCAGGGGTGATGTTGGCCTGGTAATCGGCACGGAAGACACCTTGGTTCCGCCCCTCCAGGGTCCCCGTTCGCAACCACTCTGCCGAGGCGGCGTGGAGCACGCGGCGCTGTTTTTCCCAGGTCATGAAATGGGATGCCCCGTCGATGGCGATAAAGACCTTTTCCTTGGCGCCGAGGGCGCGGTGGAGATCCCGATTGGACGCCATCAAGCGGTCGTATTCGCCGGCCAGGACCAGGGTCGGCGCGGTGATGGTGCCGGCGGCGCCGGCGTTCCAACCCCAATAGGTGCGGGTCGGGCCGCGCAACCCGCCGGGCCCCCACGACGCGCCCACCGGATCGGATAAACAGGCGTGGCGCCACACCACGTCCATGACGCCCGGCGCCACCTGGGTGGGGCGCCGCACGTTGGGCCGCCAGCGTACCCCCTCGCCGGTCGCACGATCCTGGAACAGCACCGGATAACCCGGCTCCGGCAGGTTGGCGGGCGGCCCGTCGGGCCCATCATCGGCATAATTGGACGACGCCCAGATCACCAGGCGGGCCACCTTCCCGGGGTACCGCACGGCATAGGTGCCGATGCGAATGCCGCCCCCGGACCAGCCGATCAGGTTCACCCGCGCGACCCCGCGCAATTCGCGGATGGCATCGACCACCCGGTCGATATCCGCCGCCTCGGATTCGGAAGTGGCCAGGCGATAGGGGTAGCTCGGCGCGCGCACGGCGGCGAGCGTCCGCGGGATCATCAATGCCTGGCTCTCGGGCGACAGGTTGCCCGGATCGTCCATCATCGGCCGGCTGGAGCCGCCATAGCCGGTCATGTCCATGGCGAACACATCGAAACCACGGAGCGCCAGGGCCTCCATCCAGCTATAGGGGGCATCGCCACCCTCATCCCCATGGGGCGGCGCGTAGGGCAGATCGAAGGCCACGGTCGAGGGCCAGTACCCGCCATGGATCATCAGCACTACATTGGCTTCCGCCACCTTCCCGCCGGCGTCGTCGAGCAGGGACGATGGCACCTTTTCCCGAACGAACAATTGGCTCGCCTGGCCGGCGATGGCGGGCACGGCGGACACCTGGGCCACCAAACGATCGATGGTCAGGATTCCGCCGGGGGCCGTGTTCACTGGTTGTCCCCGTGGGCCTCCGCGGTGCGCGCCAGGAATTCGCGCAGCACGCCGAGCTCGCCTGGCGTGGGCGGCGCGGTCTCGGTCACCTCGTTGGCGAAGCGGATGTCCCAGCCGGTGGCGGCGCTGATCTGTTCGCGGGTGATTCCGGGATGGATGGACGCCACCACCAGTTCTCGGCTGCCCGCCTCGGGTGCGAGGATACAAAGATCGGTGATCACCCGGGTCGGGCCCTTACCCGTTATGCCGAGCTTTTCACGCGCATCCCCGCCATCGAGGTACCCCGCGGTGGTCAGGAAATCGATCTTGTCGACGAAGCTGCGCCGCCCCTGGCGCATGACGACGAAGACCTCGCCCGCCTGATCGGCGATCTCCGGCGCGCCGCCGGCGCCCGGCAGGCGCACCTTGGGATTCTCATAGCTGCCGATCACCGTGGTGTTGATATTTCCGAAGCGGTCGATCTGGGCGGCGCCGAGGAATCCCACGTCGATATGCCCGCCTTGGAGCCAGTAGCGGAAGATCTCATGGGTGGGAACCACGGTATCCGCGGATTCCGCCAGGATCCCGTCGCCGATGGACAGCGGCAGGATATCGGGCTTCGCCCCGATGGGCCCGGATTCGTAGATCAGCACCACCTCGGGCGCATGGGTGAGCCGGGCCAGGTTGGCGGCCTGGGATGGCAGGCCGATGCCG
>SMXQ01000110.1 GCA_004356985.1 Alphaproteobacteria bacterium
AATCTATCCATTGTGCTTAGGGTCCATTGCTCGCCACTTGGCCTATTCGGCTAGGACGCGGGCCTCTGCTTTATCAAAGTCCATCAGCGAAGATTCATTACTTGTCTAAACACCATATTTGGTATATAGAGCCATTCCTATATCAAAATATGGGAGGCATCAAATGATCAAGCACAGATCAGATTGCGCGATGCACGATTCACCTGCGATGGAGCCAAGCAAATGCGACTGTGGCGCCCTCAAAGCCGATAAAAAGTCCCGCTCTTCATCGCGCCGTGGTCCTGCCGGAATTCCGGCCTCGGACCATCAAATGTCTTATCCAACAGTTCTAGCTGCGGGATACGGTCGGGCCGGCGGCCTTGAGCTTCCCATGGTATACGGCTTCGTCAAGCAATCGGGCGGCCCTGCGGTGGCCTACAGCGAGGAGGGAGAAATAACGGCGGTCAAGCTGGACCTGCCGCGTTCCAGAAAAAAGGGCAAGCACCACAAGGGGGCGGCCCATGCCGACGTTCCCAAAGCCCAGGGCGAGACCGTCATGGTGGTCGAGGACGACCCCGAAGTCCGCACCCTGTCGGTGGCGCTGTTAAAGCGACTCGGCTATCAAATACTGGAGGCGGCGGACGGTCCAAGCGCGCTCAAGGCGTTGGCGTCAGCGGCCAGGGTCGACCTGTTGTTCACCGACGTGGTCTTGCCGGGCGGCATGAGCGGGCCGCAACTGGCGGCCGAGGTCCAGGACCGTTTCCCCGGCATGGCGGTGCTTTACACTTCGGGATATACCGACCTTGCGAACGTCGATCAGAGCGCCTTCTGTAAAGACATCGAGTTGCTCAAGAAACCCTACCGCAAGGCAGATCTCGCCCGGAAAATCCGTCGGGCTCTCGACCAAACGCCGAAGTAACCGGGTGCACTGTCGGGCTCCGGAGAGCACCCGCACGGGGCACCCCAGCAACCACGGAAGCAGCGCAAGGGCGCGGCACCCGGCGGCGGTGCCGGGTGGTCAGGGGTCAACCGGCGCGCGGCTTGAAATCGTAATGAGATGGGCGCGCGGTTTGTTCTATTGCCGGCCTGAGGATGCCGCCCACCGCTCCCGCCGCACCTGCTGCTTGAAGCCCTTCAGGCGTTGGCAACACTCTCCCATGGACGCTACCCGCAACCCGGACCGTCCGTGGTTTTCCTGCCGCCCGCCGCCTGAACAGGGGGACAGGGCACGGTTCCATAGGAACAAAACACGCAGCAATCGCCGGCCATGGGCCTCAACACCGTGCCGCATCCCCGGCAATCATAGAAGAACTGGCAGGCATCGGTGGGCATCGCCTCCACCGAGCGGTGGCCGCATTCCGGGCAGGTGATGGTCGAATTAAGCTCTGTCACGGCCCCGCCGCCTGATAATCAGCGCGTAAGCGGTGATGCCGACAAAGACCGCCAGGGCGGGAAATAGAACGTAGTCGAGATAACCCACTATGGCGGACAACCCAACCGCCCCCACGGCGATGACCAGCACCGGCGTGAAGCAGCAAATCGCCGTGACGCAGGTGCCGGTGGCGCCGGTTTTCAACAGCGTGGCGTTCTTCATGACATTGCTATCCCTATCCCGGCCGCTTTCACGGAAGCCCGCCCGCGCCGCCGCCGACGCTGGAAACCGCCATGGGACTCTGACCGGCCACGATCTTCTCCTGTTTCAAACCGTCCTTGATGGTAGGATGCACCCTGTAGTTACTACAGGTTCAAGGAAAAATCCATGGCATCGGAAATGGCGTCGGAAAAGGCCTTCCCCGACTTCTCCATCGGCGACCTCGCCAAGAGTGCGGCCTGCCGCGTCGAGACGATCCGCTATTACGAGCGCGCGGGGCTGATGCCCAACCCGCCCCGAACCGAAGGCGGCCATAGGGTCTATGATGCCGATCACATGAAGCGGTTGACGTTCATTCGCCGCGCCCGGGATTTGGGGTTTACCCTCGACCAGGTGCGGAGCCTGTTGGCTTTGGCCGATAGCGCCGACTTTGCCTGCGCCGACGTCAAGGCCATGACCCTGGCCCACAGGAACGACGTTCGGCAAAAGTTGGCCGATCTACAAAAATTGGACACGGCGCTGGCCGATCTCGCCGCGCAATGCGAAGGGGGCCAAGGCCAGGTTTGCGCGATCTTCGATGCCCTGTTCGAGGCGCGGCACTGATCACACGCAACCCGGACCAGGCGCACGCCTCGAGACCCACGGGTCGCCGAAAACCGACCTTGCCTCAACGCCGCGAAGATGGCCCCCTCCAGGCGCGTGAAGCCACGAACCACGCCCGATTCGAAGCCGGCAATCAGATCCAAGAAATTTCACGCCAGTGGGCGCCTCGGGCGGCACCATAGGGCGCGGCCGCGCGGCCCGATCACGGGGAAACTTGCCGCGCCATCCATGGATTTTTATCCCAGCCGATGGGATAATCGGGCCATGATCGAGAACGCGCCTTCGGGTCCGCGCCACCTTCTCGCCCATTGGAAATTTGGGCTCGCCGGCCTCGTCCTTGGGGCCGTGGCGGTTGTCCTGACCCTGGCCCATCTTGCCGGAATCCTTACGGTGGAACGCCACCGCGGCTTCTTCGCGCCGGTATGGGCCGCCGATAGCAATCATGTCTACCTGATGGAGCGCAGGACCTCGGGCATCATCTGGGGCTTCGGCTGGGAGCATTTCACGCCCCCCGCCTATTCTTACGTGTTGTCGGATCGCCTGAGCCTGGTGCGCTTCAATGCCGAGAGCGGGGCTCTGGAGGTCTTGGAACATTTCGATGGTGGTCCCGTGCAAGGGCGCATCACCCGCCATTACCGGAACCGCATCTTCAATACCATGAGCGCCCGGCTTCTGCCCATGCCCGGCACCATCGACTTCCGGGTGAGGATGGACCTGCACAAGGTACCGCGGTCCGAACCTTGGTCGCTTTCGGGCGTGTGGCGGCGGGATCGCCCGTCCGCGGCCCGCTGGGTCCGGAAGCGAGCGGGGAATACCGGTGCCGGCGATCATGTCTTGCGTGACGGTTTGGAACTGATCCTTATCAAGGGACGGGAAGCTTTCCCGGCGGCGATCATCGCCGCCAACGCCGATGGCAGCTATCAGGTCCTCATCAAGAACGGCGATTTCGACGGCCTTTACCCCGACGGCGTGCCGGCGCGTATGATCGCCCAACGGACGCGCCGAAAGCCCATCACCCGTATTCGCGCACGACGCCGCGCCAAAGCGGAACTGATGGCCAAATACCGCGCCCAAGGTCTCAACGAAGGGGCGGCATCCCTCAGGGCCCATGACGACATGGAAGCGCGCGGCCTCTACCCCAAAAGCCCGCGCCTTGTCGCCACCTTGGTCGACCACGTGCCCGTGGGCATCCGCGTCTTCGATATTCCGGCCCAGCGGTTCCAAGTGGGGCTCTATCAGGATATCGCCCGGGCCATGGCCAAGCCCGGTGCCCAGGTCAAGACTTCCACCGGCACCTATCTGAAATACGCCGGCGACAACACCGGCCCGGAGCTCAAGGCCTGGCGCCGAGCGGGCAACGACCGCTTCGCGGTGCGCACCGGCGGCAAGATCTATCTCTTGCGGGTGCACCGGTCTGATCGTTAGGACCGCACTCGATGTTCTAAATGACACCAGGCGGCCATGCCGGTCGAACAGTTCCGGTCATTTCCCCGGCCGCGGCGGCGTCGCCGGGCGCGGCCACATGCGGGCGCCATTGCGGTCCCTTTCAGGGGCGGCGGCGGCCGGCCAGGCAGGCCAAAAGGCCGTCGGCGAGGCCGTTCAACAGGGCGGGGTAAAGCCCCGGACCCGGAACCAGGCCGACCCCCACGGGATCGAGCACGCCCACGCCGGCGCCGGTGCCCTCGGTAAGGGCGGCGGCGCGGGCCCGGGGGAACTGGGGTTCGGCGAAGACGCAGGCCGCGCCGGCGCGGCGAAGGCGCGCCCGGATCGCCCTCAGGCGTTTGATCCCGGGCCGCCGATCGGGGGCCACCACCACGGCGCCCACGGCATTGAGCCCATAGCGCCCCTCGAAATATCCATAGGCATCGTGGAACACCAAATAGGGAACCCGGCGAATCGGCTCAAGCCGGGCCTCCAGGGCCGCGTCCAATGTGGAAATCTCGGCGACCGCACGCCGCATATTGGCGAAGTAACGCGCCCCATTGGCCCCATCCATGCGCGCCAGCACCCGGGCCATCTCGCCAACCATGGCGATGGCGTTTCGGGGGTCGAGCCAGATATGGAGATCCCCACCGGGCGCGGGTGCCCGTCCCTGGCCGCTGGGCTTTTGCCGAGAGCCGCCCCGGCCGCGGTCCGAAGCCTGCCACAGGCCTGCGCCGCGCGCGCGGCGCAGGGTCAAGCCGGCCATCTTGCCGAGCGTAAGCTTCTCGGAACGGCGGGCGAGGGTTGCCAGCGGCTTCTCCAGAAAATTCTCCAACCCGGGCCCGACCCAGATCACCAGCCGCGCCCGGGCCAGGGCACGGGCATCGGACGGTTTCAGCGCGTAATCGTGGGGCGACATTGCCGTGGGCAACAACAGGCGCGGCGTCGCCACCCCCTCCATGACCATGGCCGCCAGTGAATGGATCGGGGCGATGGAAGCGACTACCGCCGGCCCCGCGCCGTCGCCCGCCGCCTGGGCCGCGACCCCCGGAAGTGCCGCGCACAGGCCGACGCAGAGGCGCGCCAAAACCTTCCGTGCCGCGCCGGCGAAAATACTTTCGGTTAGGAAAGGCATAGCGGAAATCCAATATTGTTACATTGTAACAATACGTCATATCCCACGGCGCGCCTAGTGTCGAGCGCCTAGTGCCGAACGCCAAGCATCCACGCCGGGCCAAGAATAGGAGCGGACCCCATATGCCCGCCCCGGCCGCGCCGCCGGCGGCTAGGACTTCGCCTTGCCGGTCCAGTCGGGCGCGCCGCCCGATTGCTTGAGGGTTTTGCCGGCTTTCACCATTTCCTTGATGGCGCCGGCGAGCGGCATGGTGATGCCCGCCTTGTCGGCCATTTTCGAGACGATCTGCATATCCTTGAGCGCCCAGGTAAAGGTGATCATGTCCCAATCTTCCAACGCCGCCGAGCTCCCTGAACTCATCAGCAACGCCTCGCGCAGCTTGGGCAGGTCGATGCCGGTGCTTTCCGAAAGCCGGCCCGCTTCCATCAGGGCGATGCCGTTCACCCACAGCAGCATGTTGTTCATGGTCTTGGCGACCTGGCCGTGTCCCACCGAGCCGACATGGACGATATCCGACGAAAAAGCGGAATAGATGGGCTTGGCGCGCTCCACCACTTCATCGCCGGCGCCGAACAACGCCAACAGCGTCCCTTCATCCGCGGCCCAGCCGCCGCGGCAAATGGGGGCGTCCAGGACGCCGATATTCTTCTTCGCCGCCTCGGTCTCGATGAGCTGGACGGTGTCCGGGGCCACGGTAGAGGAAACCGCGATCACCGCGCCCGGCCCCATGGATTGGAGAAGCCCGTCGTCGCCCAGGGTAACGGCCAGGGCCTCGTCGTCGAAGCCGACGGCGATGATCACGAAATCGGACACTCGACCGAGCGCCGCCGGAGAGTCGGCGGCGGCGGCGCCCGCCTCGGTCGCGCGGGCGATGTTATCGGCGTTGATATCGGTCACGGTGACGCCATACCCCTTGGCGATCAGATGCTTGAGCATGGCGTAACCCATGCGGCCCGGCCCCACCAAGCCGATCATCTCGTGTGTCATGTCGCTCGCCCTCAGCCTTTGTCTTGCACCCCGATTGCCGCCAGTCTAGTCGCCGGACCCACCCCCCACAAGTTGCCGCGATGCCGCCCCCCAGATGCCGCCTCAAAAGCCGGCCGCGCCGGCGCGTGAAGTTTGCGGCCTGCTTGCGCCAATTGCGCGTTTGGACGGATTGTCGGGCCATCAATTAGTATTCTAACCTTCGCCATCGCGGCAGCGAAATCAGGCGCCCTAAAATAGTTTAACTTACTCCTATATGTAAGTAATACTTGACTACCTCTTCCCCTTGGGGTTTAATGCGAAAAAACCGCGCTTTGGCGGTTTCGCACACCGGCAGTCGGTCCGCGCCCGCGGCCCTTCACCCCCCATTCAGGAGAAGCCCATGCCCAAGCACCCGTTCAGGACACGCATCGCCCGCGCCGGGCTCGACGGCCTGATGGCCGACCCGCGATATTTCGACGCCGACCACCCCGAACACCGGGCCATGGTGGACATGGTGCAGCGCGGGTTTCAGATGATCTTCGACGAACCCAAGGACCGGGCGCGGCGCAACCCGGCGTCGACCGGCCCGGCCCCCCGGCCCGGCTTACTCGATGGCGCGCTGCGCGATCTGGCCGGCGACCCCGACAGGTTCGACTCGGCCCCCACCGCCCTACGCCAACGCCAGGGCCGCGGGGTGATGCTGGCGGCGCTCAAGGCCGACGGCTTCCCCCTGCCCTCGGGGCTGAAAGACGAGGACGCCCCCGCCGTTAGACCCCCAACGCCCCGTGCGGGCGAAGGAAAGACGCCCGAGCGCGGGCCCTTGGCCCAAAGTGGCACTGGCGCCCGGCCCGGCGTCGTCGGGCGCACAGGCGAGCCACTCCGCCACCTCAGGCCACCGAGGCAGCCGGCGGCGCTCCCATCAAGTCCTCCCACCGGCTTCCCGGACCCATGGCCGGCCTCGCCCGTCTCTAAGCGGTTCCGCGACGAAATTCATAAACGGGAATCGAACGTTAAGGACTATGGGGCAGTCAACGGCGACGCGTGGGGCCGCTACCAACTGAGGGAATTGGCCCGCAAACAGATCGGGCTGCAACGCAAGGATGGCAGCTTCACCGGGAAATACGGCGTCAACAGCAGGGATGATTTCCTCAAGAATCGCAAGGCACAAGAACAGGCCTTCGCCGATTACATGGCCGATAACCTTGCTCAACTAAAATCGAAAGGCGTGTTGGGAAAAATCGGTCAAAAAATTTCCGGAATCAGGGCCAACATTACGGTCACCGAAAATGGATTGCTCGCCGCCGCCCAAAGGCAAGGCGCGGAGGGCACAAACCTCTATCTTAAACATCTGGAGCGGCATGGCTGGAAATCCGATCCCTCGACGTTTCCCACTAAGCTTCGCAGGCCATTCTTGGCGGTGGAAACGCGGCTGCGGGAGTTCGAGAACATTCCCCATAAAAAATAGATTCTGAATCATCGCCCTGTTAAAAAGAAAGAAGGTCGGACTAATATGAAAACGTTACTAAATCACTTTATGGTTGGATGATTTCCAGTGCTAAAATTCGTGACGCTCTTTGCACGCTTGACGTTTGTGGCCGTGGTGCTCTCTGCTTTGACCCTGGCGGCCCGGGCCGATCAAAAGCTAACCTTGAGGCAGTATGATGTCGGCAACGACCGCGCTTTCATCAAGCAATACATGGACGATCAATTGCGCGACTATGGGCGCAAATTCAAACCCTGGAAGGTTTGGGTGGGCAGGGCTGATATCACGAAAGACGGAAAGCCCGAGTTGTTCGTCTATCTTGGAGATATAGCTTTCTGCGGCAGTGTGGGATGCGAAACGCACATATTTCGAAAAATCGCTGGTAAGTGGATATTATTCGCGCCCCTGCACGTATCGGGCGTAAATTCCGACCTATCCTCTGAAAGATCCCTTTTTTTGAGGGACGACGGCGGACCATATCTGACGATCTACTCCTATTATTATGGTCTTAGGTGGTCCGACAAATACAAGGACTATGAATCGATTTGCATGCGCCCCTGCCCTGACGGTTGATCGCTGGCACCGGCAAAGGCGCCGAATTCATCAAGGCCGGCGTCATCGATGCGATGAATTCCCTCCCCGCCGCTGAATGGAAGAGGCTTGGCCTGAAACCCCTGTCCGGCTTTACCCTGGCTCCGGATACCATGGGCAATCTGCAAAAGCTCGATGCCGCCGGCCATGGAGGAATCATCCGGGATAAAATCACCGATCAACGGATCAAACCCAGGACTCAGACGGGTGGTCAAAATCTTTCCCCGGGCGCGCGGCGAAGAATAGAGCACTTCCGCTTCGCCACGCCATAAGGGGCTACTACTTGGGAGAGAATATGTCCACCACGGCCCAATTACCTTTCGGCAGGCGGCGCATTGCATAGGTAGTGGGGACCAAGTAACTATAACAATGGCTTTCCCGTTTGGAACGGCACTTGAGCATCAGGACATCGATAAGGAGGTCGCCGACCCGCCAAACCGGATACCATCCCCCCGCCCTATCTCCCCGCCACCATTTGGATTTTTGCCACTGGTCGGTGGGCCCCGCCACGGATACCTCATGGACGCGGTAGATTGTCTACTCTTCCGGAGGCGGCGGGCCCAGGGAAAGGGTGGCATAAAATGGCCCCCCCCAAAATGGCCCGGCGGAGATCGCCAATAACTTGTCGTCGCGCCGGATGACTCCAGCCAACCATGTCTCCATCGCGCACAGCGTCGATACCGCCTCCCCGATGCAGGTGCTGATGGACTCATTCACGCCGATCATGCGCAGCATCCCCACCGGATCGGGTGGGAACACGCCGGACAGCTGCCGCGAATCCCTGGGCTTGGGCCGAAGGCTCAGGTCCGGATTGGGCAGCGCCGAGGGGTTCGGCCCATCGGTCGAGAAGTCGTGCGGATCGTAGGGGTAATAGAAATCCGGATCGCTGGGCGCCTCGCGCACCTGGGCCGCCACGGGCAGGGCCAGCATCACGGAAAGAAGTAGAGACATCAAGACACGCACAACGTGCAGAGTAGGCCGCCATTGCGGCAAGGTGAAGGCGAAACATTCGTTCAGGGCAAGCATCGCCCGCGCCGGCCTCGACAGCCTGATGGCCGAGCGCCGACGCCAGGGCCGCGGGGTGATGCTGGCGGCGCTCAAGGCCGACGGCTTTCCCCTTCCCTCGGGGCTGGCGGATGAGGACACCCCCGCCCCGAGCTTCAAGCCGCCCACAAGTTGCCGAGACGTCCTTCCGCTGCTGTCGCTCGACAAGACGGCGGCGCCAGCGCGTGTGGTTTGCGGCCCGCTTGCGCCAATTGCGCGTTTGGACGTATTGTCGGGCCATCAATTAGTATTCTAACCTTCGCGGTTGGGGCAGCGAATTCAAACGCCCCCCGGGCCGCGTCCGGAGAGATCAGGGACAAAGCCCATGAAACTCGATGTGATCGATGCCGATGCCCATGTCATCGAGCAGCCCTCGACCTGGTCCTACATGGACGAGGACGAACGCAAGTATGAGCCCATGATCGTCAAATTCGGGTCGGGACCGGAACTAAGGGGCGCCAGTGGCAACGTCCAGCAGGAATTCTGGGTGGTCGACGGCCGCATCCAGGCCAAGGATTCGAATCTCGGTCTCCGGGACACCTCCAAGGAATCCCGGGAGATGGCGGATATCGGCGCCCGGCTGAAGCATATGGACGAACTCAATATCGATGTCCAGGTCCTGTACCCGACCCTGTTCCTGCGCCCGCTAACCGCCAACATCAAGGCCGAGAGGGCGCTGACCAAGTCCTACAACCGGTGGCTCGGCGAAATTTGGAAACAGGCGCCGGACCGCCTGTACTGGGTGATGCTGCCGCCGCTGTTCTCACCCCTGTCGGTGGTTCGCGAAGAGGTTGAATGGGCCAAGGAAAACGGCGCCTGCGGAATTTTCATGCGCGGGCTGGAATGCGAACGGCGCCTGACCGATCCCTATTTCCACGACCTTTATGCGCTGGCCGAACGGCTGGATCTCATGATCGGCGTTCATTCCGGCAACGGCGCCTTCGAGGTTCATGATTTCTACGGCGACGAAACCGGGTTCAACAAATTCAAGCTGCCCTGCGTGGGCGCCGCCCACGACCTCCTGATGACCGACACGCCGGCGAAGTTCCCCGATCTCCGCTGGGGTTTCATAGAAATCAGCGCCGAATGGATCCCCTATATGCTGAACGATCTGGAACTGCGCCTGAAGCGCAGGGGGCGGCCCTTTTCCAAAACCATTCTCAAGGACAACAATTTCTTCGTCGCCTGTCAGGTGACCGACGATCTTGCCCATGTTCTCGACTTCATCGGGCCCGACAACCTGGTGATCGGCACCGATTACGGCCACCACGACACCTCGGCCCAGATCGAGGCCTTGCGCATGATCCGCGACGACGGCAAGCTGCCGGCCGACGTGGTCGACAAGATCCTCGGCGCCAACGCGGCCCGGCTCTACGGTTTCACCCCATAGACGCGCGCTTTGTCCCTTGCCGTCCGGTCGGGGCGCTGAGGCCCGGTTTGCGGCCCATTTGAGGGATGTTTTTTACCCATAAAGCGGCAATAGTACCGCCGACGTTCAAACATCCAGAGACTTCGGGCATCCCATGGCCACCGGCACGACATTCACCGGGCAGGAAATCGGCGAACTTGGCGGGCCCGTGCGCGCCATCGCGGCGCGCGCCGGCGACGCCATCATGGAAGTTCGGGCGCGCGGTTTCAACGTCACCAGGAAGGAGGACCGGACCCCGGTCACCGACGCCGATCACGCGGCCGAGGCGGAGATCCTGCCGGCGCTCCATGATTTGACGCCGGGCATCCCCGTGCTGTCGGAAGAGGCCGCGGCCCAGGGGGACACGCCGCGGTTCGGAAAGGCGCCCATCTGGGTCGTCGATCCCCTGGACGGCACCCGCGATTTCATCGCGGGGGGAACGGAATTCGCGGTTTGCATCGCCCTGGTGGTCAATCGCCGGCCGGTGTTCGGGCTGATCCACGGCCCGGCGGTGGGGCTGACCTATTGGACAGCGGACGCCACCACCACGTTGCGCGCCAAGGGCAAGGGCGCCGGCAATGCGGTCTCCGCACGCCACGTCCCCGGGGCCGGGGCGACCGTGATCACCAGCCGGTTTCACGGTGGCCCCGGACGCCTGGCCCAATTTTTGGGGACCCTCGAAATGTCGGAGCACCTGTTCATGAGCAGCGCCCTCAAATTCGGTCTTCTGGCTGACGGCACGGCGGACATCTATCCCCGCTTCGGCCCGACCTGCGAATGGGACACGGCGGCGGGCCAGGCCATCCTTGTCGCCGCCGGGGGCAGTGTCACGAACCTGGACGGCTCCGAACTCAGGTACGGTAAGAAAGATTTTCTCAACCCCGGCTTCATCGCCTGCGGGGCCCAAGTTTGACCGCTTCGCAAGCCAATATCGTGGCTGCCGACGCGGCCGCCATAGCTTTAGCGGGCATGCATATCCGCGCCGGGCGGCTGGTCGCCTTCCCCACGGAAACCGTTTACGGGCTGGGCGCCGATGCCACCCAAGATGGCGCCGTGGCATCGGTTTTCCAGGCCAAGGCCCGGCCCCGGTTCAACCCGCTGATCGTTCATTTCGCGGACCAAACCGAGCTTTCCCCTCATGTCGAACTGGACGGCCGCGCGCAGGCCCTCGCCGAACGCTTTTGGCCGGGGCCCCTGACGCTGGTCTTGGCGCGAAAACCGTCATCCACCCTTTCACGGCTGGTGAGTGCGGGGCTGGACACCGTCGCCGTGCGCCTGCCCGCCAACCCCATCGCCCGCGCCCTGATTGCCGCCGCCCACCGGCCGCTCGCCGCCCCCAGCGCCAATCGTTCGGGTGAGATCAGTCCCACCACCGCGCGCCATGTCGCCCGGTCGCTGGGCGCCGCCCCGGCGATGATCCTTGACGGCGGCCCAACCTCCCTCGGCATCGAGTCGACGGTGGTGGATTTAACCACCGCCCATGCCACCTTGCTGCGCCCCGGCACCATCACCCGGGAACGCATGGAGCCCCTGATCGGCACCCTGACCACGCCCGAGGACGGCGCCGGCGAGGGTCCGGAAAAGTCTCCGGGCCGCCAAGCGCGGCATTATGCCCCGCGGCATCCCCTGAGGATCAACGTGACCCGGCCGCGCGCCCATGAAGCGCTATTGGCCTTCGGTCCCGAGGTCCCAGACGGCGCATCCCCGACCCTCAACCTCAGCCCGTCCGGTGACCTAGTGGAGGCCGCGGCGAACCTGTTCGCCATGCTTCACGAGCTTGATTCCCAGGCGTCGGACGGTATTGCCGTCATGCCGATCCCCGCATCCGGCCTGGGGGCCGCCATCAACGATCGGCTGGCACGAGCGGGCGGGCCCTTGCCCGGCGCCGCGCCGGAGGATTAAAACAAACCATGGCAATCAGCGAACAGACCCTCGCTCGGCTCCGGGGCGCGGTGGGCGATCGGGGCATGATCACCGATCCCGGCGACATGGTCCCCTACGTGACCGACCATCGAGATCTTTTCCAGGGCGCCGCGGCGGCGGTGTTGCGTCCGGCGTCCACCGCGGAAACCGCCGCCGTGGTGACCATCTGTGCCGAGACCGGCACCGCCATCGTGCCCCAAGGCGGCAATACCGGCCTGGTCGGCGGATCGGTCCCCGATGCCTCGGGGGATTCCGTCGTCCTGTCTTTGGGCCGCATGAACAAGGTGCGGGAGATCGACCCCCTCAACAACACCATGACCGTCGAAGCGGGTTGTATCCTCGCCAACCTGCAAACCGCCGCCGACGACGCCGACCGGCTGTTTCCCCTCAGCCTGGGCGCGGAGGGCAGTTGCATGATCGGCGGCAACATCTCCACCAATGCCGGCGGGGTGCAGGTGCTGAAATTCGGCAACGCGCGCGACCTGGTGCTCGGCCTCGAGGTGGTGCTGCCCGACGGGCGGGTGTGGCCGGGCTTGAGCGCCTTGCGCAAGGACAACACCGGTTACGACCTCAAGCATCTGTTCATCGGCGCCGAGGGGACGCTCGGCGTCATCACGGCGGCGGTCCTCAAGCTGTTCCCGCGCCCCGCCCAGGTGGAAACGGCGTTCATGGCGGTGCCTGAACTCGACCATGTGGTGGGTTTGCTGGCCGATGCCCGCGCCGCGTCGGGCGACGGGGTCACCGCCTTCGAATTGCTGCCCAGGATCGGCGTTGAATCGGTGCTCAAGCATTTCGAGGGAACCCGCGCGCCCATGGATTTGGCCTCGCCGTGGTACGTGCTGATGGAATGGAGCGCCGGGGAAAGCGGCGGGAAAGATGAGCCGGAATCCAGCTTGCGCCGCGCTCTCGAGGCTTTCCTCGAAGCGCGTTTCGAGGCGGGCGTGGTGAGCGACGCGGTGCTGGCCTCCAGCGAGGCGCAAGCCAAGGAGCTCTGGCATTTCCGCGAGGTGCTGCCCGAATCCCAGACCCGGGAGGGGGGCTCCATCAAGCACGACGTCTCGGTGCCGGTCTCCAAGGTCGCGGATTTCATCGCCGAGGGCACGCGATTGCTCGAAGCCAACATGGAGGGCATTCGCGTTTTTCCCTTCGGCCATGTGGGCGACGGCAATATCCACTTCAACGTGAGCCAGCCCGTGGCCATGACCAAGGACCAATTTTACGACCATTGGCAGGCGATGAACCGTATCATTCATGACTTGGTGATGACCATGGGGGGCAGTTTTTCCGCCGAGCATGGCATCGGCCAACTCAAATTGGCGGAACTCGCGCATTACGGGGACCCCCTGGATCTCGAACTCATGCGCCGCATCAAGGCGGCGTTGGACCCCGATGGCATCATGAACCCGGGCAAGGTGTTGTAGGCCCCACCCAAAGCCCGACACAGCAAGGGAGGCACCCCCATGGCCGACCGTGAAACCGCCCTTATCGTCGGCGCCGGCGCCGGCCTCAGCGCCGCCGTCGCCCGCCTTTTCGCTTCCCAAGGGATGCGCGTCGCCCTGGCCGCGCGCAACCCCGCCAAGCTCGCTGATCTGGCCGACCAGATCGATGGCACCGCCCATCCCTGCGACGCCGCCGACAGCGCCAGCGTCGATGCCCTGTTCGAGGCGGTGGCCAGGGATATGGGACCGCCGGACGTGGTCCTCTACAACCCCAGCGCCAGGGTGCGCGGGGCCATCGAGACCCTCGATCCAAACGCCGTGCGCGAGGCCCTTCTGATCTCGTGTTTCGGCGGGTTCCTGGTCGGCCAGGCGGCGGCCAAGGAGATGATCGAGAGGGGATCGGGCACGATTCTGTTTACCGGCGCATCGGCCTCCATCAAGGGTTATGCCAATTCGTCGTGTTTCGCCATGGGTAAATTCGGCTTGCGCGGACTGGCCCAAAGCATGGCGCGGGAGTTGCAGCCCAAGAACATCCACGTCGCCCATTTCGTGATCGACGGCGGCATCGCCAAACCCATTGATCCGCGCGCCGCCGACCGCGGACCCGACGGTCTTCTGGCGCCGGACGAAATCGCCAAAACCTACCTTCATGCTCACCGCCAGCACCGCAGCGCCTGGACATTCGAGTTCGAGCTGCGCCCCTGGGTGGAGAAATTCTGACCCCCATGGGACGCCGTTGCGCGGCTCGGGAACGCGGGGAGCTCGGCGCGGCCCGGCCCGAGGGCGCGGATGAGCATCCGCCGGGCCTGGCCGGCCCGTGCACAGGCAGGGTACGGGCCGAGTGCGGGCACGGCGCGGGTAGCGTGCGGCGTGAATCTTTTTTTGCTTGAAAACGCCCCGCCGATGAGCGAAAGAATCGGCTTTCCCGCGATTGCAAACCGCTACCGGAGAAAGGGCATTGGCGAAGACCGACACCGAAATTAGGGGCACGGATTTAGTCGATCCCGCCGGCCCTGAAACCAACCGGGAGGCTGGCGCCGAACCCAACCGGTCGCCCGTGGCGCCGGACTATTTCGTCGAGCGCGACGGCGTCCGCTTCGCCGGCATGCACCTTCTTCTCGACATGTGGGGCGCGGCGCATCTCGGCGACCAGGAGGTGATCGGCGAAGCCTTGGCCCGGGCGGCTGAGGCGGCGGGCGCGGCGGTGCTGCATATCCATCTCCATAGCTTTACCGACAGCGGCGGCATATCCGGCGTCGCTTTGTTGGCGGAATCCCATATCAGTATCCACACTTGGCCGGAGAGGGGTTTCGCCGCCGTCGACATCTTCATGTGCGGCGCCTGCGATCCCAGGGATGCCCTGCCGGTGCTCAACGATATCTTCAAGCCCCGGGACTTTCGCGTCACCGAACAGCGCCGGGGGCTTTGCCGATGACCGGCGGCTGGTTTACCGAAACCGTGTACCCCGGGTATGGGCAGAGCATCGAATTCGTCGATACCCTGGTCCAAGAAAAGACCAGCTACCAGGATCTTGCCATCTACCAGACCCCGGCCCTGGGCCGGATGCTGGTCTTGGACGGTATCGTCCAAACCGCCGAAGCCGATGAATTTTATTATCATGAAATGATCGCCCATCTTCCCATCCTGGCGCACGGGGACGCGCGCCGCGTGCTGATCATAGGCGGCGGCGACGGCGGAACCCTGCGTGAGGTCCTGAAGCATCCCAGGATCGAACATGCGACACTGGTGGAGATTGATTCCAGGGTCGTGGATCTTTCACGCCGTCACCTGCCGGGGCTGTCGGCGGGCGCCTTCGAAGATCCCCGTGCCCGTCTGGTCATCGCCGACGGCGCCGAATTCGTCGCCCGGACCGACGAGCGCTTCGACGTGGTGATCATCGATTCCACCGATCCCGTCGGCCCCTCCCTGGCGCTGTTCGCCGATCCCTTTTACCGGAACTGCGCCCAATTGCTGGGCCAACACGGCATTCTCATGCGCCAGGCGGGCGTGCCGTTTTTCCAAAAAGAGGAATACCTCGCCGCTTATGGGAAGCTTTGCGGGGTGTTCGGCGATTGTGGCTTTGCCCTGGTGGCGGTCCCGACCTATTGCGGCGGCCAAATGGCGCTCGCCTGGGCATCCAACGATGCGGAAAACAGGCAGAGATCGGCGGCGGTGATCGCCGCGCGCTTCAGGGGGGCGGCCATCGAAACCCGTTATTACAACCCCGAAATCCACGTCAGCGCCTTTGCCCTGCCCGCCTTCATGAAGGCGGCGCTGGATGAGG
>SMXQ01000111.1 GCA_004356985.1 Alphaproteobacteria bacterium
CAGCTTTCTCTATTTCATTTGGGTGCTGTCCACCATCGAGGTGGTCGTGCCCGAACACCAAAGCGGCAAACCCGGCAATACCTGGGGCAACATCGCCGAAGGGGTGCGCTACGCCACCCGCCATCCCGGCATCCGGCCGATCCTGGTGATTCTGGGGGTTACCGCGCTCACCGTGCGGGCGCTGCCCGACCTGTTGCCCGGGTTCGCCGACGGCGTCTTCGGGCGCGGCGCCGCGGGCCTGGCCTGGTTGACCTCGGCCATGGGTTTCGGGGCCGTGCTCTCCTGCCTGGTTTTGTTGTCCCGCGAATCCATCAGGGGGATGACGCGGCTCACTTTCGCCAGCCTCTTGATGCTGGGCGTCACCACCCTGGCCTTCGCCCTGGCGGACAATTTTTGGCTCGCCGTGCTGATCGTGGCGGGGGTGGGGTTCTCCATGAACCTTTCGGGGGTCGCCGGGCTCAACCTGATGCAGAACGCCGTCGACGGCGAGATGCGCGGGCGCGTCATGTCGATCTATTATTTCCTGCATCAAGGGGCGCCGGCGCTGGGCACCCTGGCGATCGGCGCGGTGGCCGACGAGACCGGCCTCGGCTGGCCGGTGGGCATCGCCGCCGCCATGATCATCGTTACCTGGGCGGTGATGATCGGCCGCGCCTCGGTCCTGGCCGACGCGCTGGAGATCGAACACCCGCTGCCCAAGGCGCAAGGGAGAGTGGGCGGGGGAGTGGGCGGGGGATAGGGCCCGGGCGGTCTTTTTCCGGCGCCACCCGCATTTTAGTGGCCCAGCCGGGTGGTGGTGTGCCAAGGTCGCGCTATTGTCGATACGCGGCGCAGCGCGCGAAAAAGTGGCGTGGACCATGAACCGACAGCCGAAGATTACACTGCGGCCCCTCAGCGCGGCGTTGGGCGTGGAAGTGTTGGGGGTCGATTTGCGCGCTTCCCTGGGGCGGGCCACGGCCGAGGTGTTGAGCGCGGCCCTGGATGAACACACGATCCTCTTGTTCCGCGACCAGGATTTGAGCGAATCCGACCAACTGCGCTTGGCCGACGCCTTTGGCGGGCCGTCGCTGCGCTCGCGCCCCGTTCACAAGCGCGCCGAGGATAACCCCTACGCGGAAAAGATCGGCCTGGTCACCAATATCCGCAAGGACGGCAAACCCATCGGATCGCTGCCCGATGGCGAACTGTGGTTTCACCATGACGGCAGTTTTATCGATCTGCCCTACCGGGCGACCATCCTTTACGCGGTCGAGGTTCCCGAAATTGGCGGGCACACGCTGTTTGCCAACATGTACCAAGCTTATGACGATCTTTCCGACGACCTGAAACAGCAGCTGGGTGGCCTGATTTGTCTCAACATTTTCGATCACCAAACCACGGCAGGCCCGGCCGACCCGGACCAGGATCTAAGCGCCGTGCGCCATGCCCGGCATCCGGCGGTGGTGCGTCACCCCAACAACGGCCGCGCCGCGCTTTACGTCAGCCCCTTGCTCACGGCCCGTATCGAGGGGCTTCCCAGGCAGGAAAGCGACCGATTGCTGGCCGAGCTGTTCAAATACACGTCCAACGAAAAGATCATCTATGAACACGTCTGGCGGCCCGGCGATCTGGTGATCTGGGACAATTGGGGATCGACCCATGCCCGAACCGACTTCCCGGCCGACCAAACCCGTCTCCTGCGCCGTTCCATCGTCAAGGGTCAAGCGCTCGAGGCCGCCGTCTAGCGCGTTAAAGTGGGTGCCTTTCAGGCGGCGGCGTCGACCTCGCCGCGGTGGCGTTTCACCCAGTCCAGGATCAGCGCGTTGGTTTGGTCGGGCGCCTGCCAGAAAAAGCCGTGCGATTGCCCCTTGAGGACGACTTTCTCCGCCCCCGGGATGCGGTCGGCCAAAGCCTGGCACTGGCTGACGTGATTGCTGCCGGTGTCATCGGAGTCACCGATCATGATCAGGGTCGGCATGGAGATATCGCCCAAGCGGTGGGTGCCTTCCCAGGTATGGCGCGCCATGATCAGCCGCAAAAACGCCGGCCAGCGCGCGTGTTGTTTCCAGGCCACATGGTAAAAGGCGCGCACCTCCTCGCCATGATTCTTGAGATAATCACTGGTGAAAAAGGTCGTGGTCTCAACGATTTCATGGCGGATGAATTCCTCGAAGCCCCGCGCCACCAGTTCATCGACCAGGCGGAACGGCAGCCCGGGGATGCATTCATCGCCGGAACGGATGGCCGGGCCGGAACCGCTTGCTGCGAGGATCAGGCTGCGCACCCGGCCGGGGTAGGCCAGGGCCAGGGCGAGGCCCATGCGCCCGCCCATTGAATGGCCGAGGATATGGGCGGACCGGACGCCCAAATGGTCCAAAAGGGCGGCCACGTCGCAGGCCATCTGTTCCATGGTATAGACGCCGGGCGGCGCCGAGGAGCGCCCACAGCCTCGCGGGTCGAAGGTGATCACCTGGAGCTCCTTGGAGAGGGCGGGCACTTGATGGGTTTCCCAGACGTTTGCCCCATAGGCCGTGCTGGGGATCAAGACGATGGGTTCACCTTGCCCGTGGGTTTCATAGTAAAGCTCGATCCCGGTCCCTAGCCGTTGCGTGGGCATGGGTTTTTTCCTCCCTCTGTCTATGGTCACGCGATCAATGCCGCCTTGCCACTACCTGGAAAGTGCCCTAGCCGCCGAACCAGACCCGCCGCCAGGCGAACACCTCCATGGCGCGCAGGCCTTGGCGGACGTTGGGTTCGTCGAGCGCGATTTTCCGGGCCTCCTCCATGGTGGCGACATTCTGCAAGATCACCACGGCGCCGCCGTAACGCTCCCCTCCCTGGTCCTGCTGCGGGCCCGAGCCGAACAGCAGGCCCCGGTCGAACAGGTCTTTCAGGAAGACCACGTGTTGGGCATGCACCTCTTTGGCCGAGAGCGTGATTTCCGGCGGACTATCCACGGGTTTCGAGACGCAGACGAAAAGGTATTGGGGTTCGCGGTCGGCGGGTGGGGATAGGTCGCTCATTTCCGGGTCCTCTCTTGGTTTTCGTTTGGCCTTGGTTCGCGCTTGGGCCTTGGGGTTGGTTGGATCGGGCCGAACCGACCGGGCCAGGCTAGGCGGGCCGGGCCATGAGAGTTGATCGCGGCAATCCTAACAGGCACGATCCCCGTCCGCGACAGTCTTCGCCGTTTTGCGGCGGCGGGCGGTAAAGCTAGGGAAAGGAGTCTCAATTTGGCCGGAAAGTGCTCTAAACACGCGGCCTTGGCTGCGGCAGCGGCGCGTGTGCTGGCGGTCGTCCTTGGCGCCGTGCCGGTCCAGGTGGGAACCGCCGTGGCCGCCGACCCGCCGGAGATGGCGCGCATCGCCGCCGGAACCTTCATCATGGGCCGCGAGGGTGGGCCCGCCGATGAACGCCCCGCCCACCGCGTCACCTTGGCCGCCTTCCTGATCGACCGGCTGCCGGTCACCAACGCCGCGTTTGCCGGTTTCCTCAATGCCGTGGGCGGCCCGGTCAATGGCCGCGGCCGGCGGCTGTTCGACTGGGATGACGGGGATTCCCGCATCCACCAACGCAGCGGGCGATTCCGTGCCGATCCCGGGTTCGAGGACCACCCGGTGGTGGAGGCCAGCTGGTATGGCGGGCGGGCATACTGCCGCTGGCGCGGCAAACGGCTGCCCAACGAGGCGGAATGGGAGATGACGGCGCGGGGGATTATGGGCCGCACCTATCCCTGGGGCGACCGGCCCCCCGATGCGGGCCGCGCGCGTTATGGGGCGGGCTGGGGAGAGACCACGCCCGTGGGCACGCCTTCCGGCGGGGCGACCCCCCAAGGCGTCATGAACCTGGCCGGCAACGTGCACGAATGGGTGAGCAGCCTCTACCGCCCGTACCCTTACGTGGCCGATGACGGGCGCGAGGACCCCCACGCCGCGGGCGAACGCGCGACCCGGGGCGGTGCCGCCGATACCGGGCCGGAGACACTGAGAGCCACCTGGCGCGGCGGCGATGTCTCGCGCGGGCCCCGGGCCGGGCACCACAATATCGGCTTCCGCTGCGCGCGGTCGGCCACCGGCCGGTGAGGCGCAAGGCGTTGGCCCCGGGGTGGGCGCGATCCCCGTCCGCGCGCCGCTGGGCCGCAGCGGCAGCCCAATGCTCGCTAATTCCCGCAGGGCCAGGCTTCCCGGAGCGCCAGTCTCACGATCAGCTGGCCGGGGAAGTCGCGGTCCGACGGATAACGCTTCAGGTGGAGCTTGACGGCGTCGACGATCTCGAAAACCTCGACCGTCGGCGGCGCGCATCCGAGAACCGAGGCGTCGCCATCGACCACCCCCAGCGCGTAACCCAGGCACATGGCTTGGCCCACCATGTCGGGGCTTTGGCATCGCTCATGAAGCTTGTGTCCCGACATGAATGCGTCGGCCACGGCACTTCCGGCTGTGGGCAGGATGAGAGCCAGCGCCAAGGCGATCTCTCTCAGGGCTTTCATATTCCCCTCCGGGCGATTTCGGGTCCGCCAAGACTAGTGCACGGGCCGGCCCAATTGAACTATTCGGCCGGGTCATGCACCGGCAAGCCGGGCCATGGGATGCCACCCCACAGGTGCCGTTGGCCCAAGGGAACGCGGGGGAGAGAGCGCCGGGGGCCGGTTCTCCCAAGCCCGGATTTGGGAGGCGAAGTTTTTATTTTTGCCCGCAAGCGGTTTTTTCGGTTCCGCAACGCCGCGATTTCAGCTAGAGGAAAGTACCCCTGTTCAAAGGGCGCACTTTGGCTCTATTCTCAGAGCACCTGACAGAGAGGAATTGAAATGAGTGAACAGCCGCATGATGCGGACGGAACCGGGGGCCAGCCCCCGTCACGGCCCGGTAAGTTGAGTTGGGCCGTTGCGGCCGTGGCCCTTATCGGCTTTATCGCCTTCCTTATCTTGAATTAGATCACAGCTGGACTCTACTCAGAGAGAAACAGCGCCCGGGCCCCGGCCTTCGCGTGACCAGCCGCGCGCGCCATGGCGCCGGGCCCTCCCTTGGTGTCCTAGCCTTGGTCGGCGCGGTTGGTGATCCGCACCTCGCCGCCGTCCGCGAGCAGGTCCTTGCGCGTCACGTAATCGATGATCTTGACGTTGTCCTGGGAACCCGACCGGGTGCCCATCAGGATCATCGGCCCGTCGCCGGTATTCTCGAGCCGATAGAACGATCCGCCGGGGATCAGCGCCGCCATGTGGGGCCGGAGCACGGCCTCGGACCCATCGGGGAACGCCATGGTGCACTCGCCGTCGAGACACAGGAAGGTCTGGTCCTCGTTATGGCAGTGCAGTTCGTCGTGGTCGCCGGGATTGGGATAGTAATGCACCCATGAATGCAGCTTGCGCGTGTTCATCACCACGGTGCGCTTGCGTTCCCGGTTCGCAACCTCAATCGTATCGATCACTTCGATCGCCATCGCTGTTTCCTCCCTATGATTTTCGCCCCGCATATTTCCCGTCCCGCGCCGCCGCCCGTGGCGGCATCGATTTCCCGGGGCTGGAGAGGTTGGGGCGTCGGCCGCTCCCCCGCCGCTAGACTACCCCGGGGGCCATGCGCCCGTCCACCTGGCCCGTCCACCTGGGTTGGGCGGCCAAGGCCATCGCCGGCATTATCGATAAAAAGCGCCCCCGGGATGCCGGGGGCGCCATTAAGTCAACAGACGCGGACCGCGCTTAGCCCTTGCAGTCGATCTTCTTGGCCGTGCTGCCGACGCTGGCATAGGTGAAGGTGCAGGTCATGCCGACCTTGATGGCCTTGCGCTTGGCCTTCTTGCCGTTGATGGTGACCTTGGTGCGCGAGCCCGACACCTTGGCCTTCACTTCCTTGCCCTTGTAACTGATCCAGACACGGCGGCCGGCGCGCTTGGTCTTGGTCACCTTGCCGGAATGCGTGATCATGGGCAGCGGCGGCCGCGAGGCCATGATCGCCTTGTATTTGGCGAGCACCGCGGGGGGCGATTTCTTGAGATCATCGAGGATCGCCGTCACCGCGTCGCCGTCGATGGGGCTGATATCGATCTTGAGCCGCCTGCCCGCCGCGACGAAGGCTGGATCCCTGGCGGTATCCATGAACGCCTTCTTCAGCACTTTGGTCCTTTCGGCGGGCATGCCTCCCGGCGCCGCGTAGGGCCGGGCCATGAACAGCGGGGCCTCCTGGAGCTTGATCAGGGTGAGCGCTTCGGCGTTGGGCGCGAGTTCACGCCCGGTCGGCACATTGGGGAACATGGGGTGCCGGGTCAGGCGCCCGTATTGCAGCAGGAAACGCGCCTTCTTGTCCTTGATCCAATGGGGCTGGGTCGCCCGGATGGAGGACAGCCCCTGGGACACGGCGTTGACCTCGTTGCGGTCGAAGGCCAGCGCGCCCTGCTTGGAGCCGGGGTAGCCGGCGATGATCTTGAGCCTCAGCCCGAGCACCGTTTTCAGCATGAACGGGACGTCGTAACCGGTCGAGCCGGGCGCCGTCGCGCTGAAGATCGCCGGCGGCAGGCCGGGGTCTTGCAGGTCCTTGATGGTCTTGTACGGCGTGTCGGCCCGCACCAGGATCATGTAGGCGTCGTCCTTGTAACTCGACAGGCTGCCGAGCCAGGTCATCTTGAACGGGTCGAACGGGACCTTGATGAGGCCCAGCAGCTTGGAAAGCGCGATCGAGCGGGAAAAAGTGCCGAACACGGTGCCGTCCTTGGGCGCGATGTCGGCGATGTAGGCCGCCGCCTTGATGCTTCCGGCACCGGTCATGTTCTTGACGATGATAGTGGGGTTGCTTGGAACATGCTTCTCCATGTGCCTGGCCAGCAGCCTTGAATAGGTGTCGTAGCCGCCGCCGGCGGTGTAGCCGACGATCAGGGTAATTCTCTTGCCCTTGTAAAATTCAACGGCCGATGCGGTTTGGGCCATGCCCATGGCGCCGCCGGCCAGTGCCGCTAGGACCAATGCGGAAGAAATTCGTTTAAGTGTCATAACTTATCTCCCTGTCTAGTTTTATGTGCCCGCTACATGATAGGCCGTAGAATGGGCGAACGTACGCGTCATGGAAATTTTTCGTCAAAAAGGAATCTCGCCCTGCACCGTGGTGCGGTGCATGCGCCTGACCTCGGGCGGTTTCACGCCGCCGCAGGCGAGGTGCAGGGTCTGGCGGTTGTCCCACATCACCAGGTCGCCGGGCCGCCAATTGTGGTGGTAGACCAGATCGCGGTTGGCGATATGGGCGAACAGCTCGTCCAGCAGGGGCTGGGCCTCGGCATCGTCTAAGTCCAAGATGCCGATGGTGAAGCGCGGGCTGATGAACAGCGCCTTGCGCCCGGTCGCGGGATGGGTGCGGACCATGGGGTGAAAGGAATCGGGCGGCGAGCGCTCGGCGAAATAGGCTTCGGGATTTTCGTGGCGGGTCGGCCGTGTCATGCGCGGGTTGCGCGTGCGGTTGAAGCTGTGAATGCCGACCAAGCCCTGGATGCGCGCCTTCAAGTCGTCGTCGAGCGTCTCATAGGCCTTGACCATGTTGGTCCATTCGGTGTCGCCGCCGACCTTGGGCACGATGACCGATTGCAGAATCGTGTAGGCGGTGGGGCGTTCGACGTAGGAATGGTCCGAATGCCAGTCGCTGCCGGCGTCGGGGATGCCGACGTTCTTGCCGTCGACGATTTCCGTCGACAGGATCAGCACCTCGGGCTGGTCCTCCATCTTGTATTCGGAATTGATGTGGTACTGAATCTCGCCGAAACGGCGGGCGAAATGGGTTTGGGCGGCAGGGCTCAGCGCCTGGCCGCGCACCACCACGACGATGTTGTCGTGAAGGGCGTCACGCAGCCGACCGAAGGTCGCCTCATCGAGGTTCGCGGCGTCGATGCCCGTGACTTCCGCGCCGAGCGCGTCGGACAAGGGCGTGACAACCATCTGGTTCATGGCGACCCTCCCACGGATCTACACAAGAGCAGCACAGCCCCGGGGCCCGGCCAACGGGCCTACTCCTGACACGAGCCTAGCGCAATTGCCGCGATG
>SMXQ01000112.1 GCA_004356985.1 Alphaproteobacteria bacterium
GCCGTTGTAAATGAACGCGAAGAACAGGTTTTGGCGGATGTTGGCCATGGTGGCGCGGCTCAGGCGGCGCGCCCGGACGATGCCCTCGAGGTTGCCCCCAACCAGGGTTATGCCAGCGCTCTGGATGGCCACGTCGGTCCCGGTGCCCATGGCCACGCCGACATCGGCCTGGGCCAGGGCCGGGGCGTCGTTGACCCCGTCGCCGGCCATGGCCACCACGGCCCCGGCACCTTGCAACCGCTTGATGATGGCGATCTTGTCCTCGGGCAGCACCTCCGCCTCGACGTCGTCGATGCCCAGCCTTTGGGCGATGGCTTGCGCCGTGGTGCGGTTGTCGCCGGTCAACATGACGATGCGCAAGCCGTCTTCACGGAGCGCTTTGAGTGCCGCCGGCGTGGTCTCCTTGATGGGATCGGCGACGCCGATAATGCCGGCAACGGCCCCCTCGACGGCGACGAACATGACGGTTTCACCGCCCGCGCGGCGTTGGTCCGCCTGGCCGGCCAGCGGCCCGGGATCGAGGCCGAGCGCCTCCAACAACCGCGCATTTCCCAGCGCCACCGTCCGGCCGTCGACCATGCCGGTCACGCCCTTGCCGGTCACCGATTGGAAATTCTCGACCTTGCCCGACGCCAGGCCCTTTTCTTCCGCCGCCGCCACCATGGCGGCCGCCAGGGGGTGTTCGCTGCCGCGCTCCAGCGCCGCCGCCAGGCCAAGCAATTCATCGATGGGCATGGCGCTGGCCTCGAGCGTCGTCACCTTGGGTTTGCCCTCGGTGAGGGTTCCGGTCTTGTCCACGACCAATGTGTCGACCTTCTCGAAGCGCTCCAACGCCTCGGCGTTCTTGATCAGGACACCGGCCTGGGCGGCGCGCCCGACGCCCACCATGATCGACATGGGCGTGGCCAGGCCGAGCGCGCAGGGACAGGCGATGATCAGCACCGAGACCGCCACCACCAGGGCAAAGCTCATGGCCGGCGGTGGTCCCCAGACCGACCAGACGACAAAGGCCACGGCTGCGACAAGCACCACGACGGGCACGAAATAGCCGGCGACCTTATCCACCAGTCCTTGGATCGGCGCCCGGCTGCGCTGGGCCTCGGCCACCATTTGCACGATTCCGGCCAGCATGGTTTCGGCGCCGATGCGTTGCGCCTCCATGATGAATCCGCCGGTCCCGTTCAGGGTGCCGCCGATCACCGTGTCGCCGGCCGCTTTCTCCACCGGGATCGATTCGCCGGTCACCATGGATTCGTCGATGGCGCTGTGCCCGTCGGTGATCTCCCCGTCCACCGCTATGGTGTCGCCAGGGCGCACCCGCAGCCGGTCGCCCACCTTGACCGAGGAAAGGGGGATTTCCGTGTCTTCGCCATGGGCGCCGACGCGCCAGGCGGTTTTCGGCGCGAGGTCGAGCAAGGCCCGGATCGCCGCGCCGGTTCCTTCCCGGGCGCGGAGTTCCAGGACCTGGCCCAGAAGCACCAGGACGACGATCACCGAGGCGGCCTCGAAATAGACCGCGACCTCGCCGCCCGGCCCCCGGAAAGATGCGTGGAAAATATCGGGCGCCATGGTCGCCACGGCGCTGTAGAACCATGCCGTCCCGGTGCCGATGGCGATCAGGGTGAACATGTTGAGCCGCATGGTCCTGATGGACTGCGCGCCGCGCACGAAAAAGGGCCAACCCGCCCACCCCACCACCGGCGTCGCCAGGGCCGCCTGGATCCAGATCCCTTGCGCGCGCGACATCCAACCGTCGAGCCCGAGGCCGGGGATTATCCCACCCATCTCGAGAATCAGGACCGGAACCGCAAGCACCAAGCCGATCCAGAAGCGGCGGGTCATGTCGATCAGTTCGGGGTTGGGCGGCACCTCGGCGCCGACCATCTCCGGTTCCAGCGCCATGCCGCAGTCGGGACAGCTGCCGGGATGGTTCTGGCGCACCTCGAGATGCATGGGGCAGGTGTAGATCACCACCGGGCCGGCCGATTCCAGGGCCATGCCGCAATCGGGACAGCTGCCGGGATGGTCCTGGCGGACATCGGGATGCATGGGGCAGGTGTACATCCCGGGCGGCACATCGGCGGTCGGCGCGGGCGCCGCCTGATGGCACTGGGCATGGGGGTCTTCGCCGGGCGCCGCCGCGGCGCCGGCCGTCTCCGGTTGCAGGGTCATGCCGCAATCGGGGCAGCTGCCGGGATGGTCCTGGCTCACCTCGGGGTGCATGGGGCAGGTGTAGGTCGCCATTGGCGCCTGGGCCGGTTCCAGGGTCATGCCGCAATCGGGGCAGCTGCCCGGTTGGTCCTGGCGCACCTCGGGGTGCATGGGGCAGGTGTAGGTCACCATTGGCGCCTGGGCCGGTTCCAGGGTCATGCCGCAATCGGGGCAGCTGCTCGGTTGATCCTGGCGCACCTCGGGGTGCATGGGGCAGGTGTAAATCACCGCCGGCTCGTGGCACTGGGCATGGGGGTCTTTTGCGCCCTGATGTTCACCGCTGTGATCGTCGGTCATGGAGTTGCCCTCTCAAGTATTGCCGGCCCCGGCCCGATGATCATCGTTGCCGGGCGCGGCGGCTGATGGCGGCTTGGCGTTCGCGGATGGAGTCGGGCCAACGGCTCTTGATGAAGGCAATCACGGCCCAGATATCGCTATCGCTAAGCCTGCCCGCGTAGGCCGGCATGTCGCTCCGGTAACCGGGGCCGGCAAAAGCCGCGGTCCCCAGCTTGGTCATGGCGAACAGCTGATCGTCGGGATGATGCCAGGTATGGCCCGTTTGGTCATGGGGCGGCGCCGGCAGCCGGCCGTTGGGCCGCCTCTGGCGCCAGTTGGGCTGGCCCCCCAGGCGGGCGCCGTGACAGCTCGCGCATTGGCTGGCATAGACCTTGCGCCCCTGGGCAACCTGGGCGGCATTCTCGGGATTGGCGGCCGGCCCGTCATCCTTTTGCCCCCAATAAATTCCCCAACCGATGGCCGCGGCGCCGGCGGCGGCGATCCAAAGGGCGGCGGAACGCAAGCTGGATGCGCGTGCCTTGGCCTTGGCGGGTTGGGGTGGCATGGTGTTTCCGGGCGATGATGATTGACGCCGGTACTATACGGGGGTAGGGTAATAGAATGCAATCAAAAAGCCATCAATCGTGCGTCACGCGGTTGCGCAAGATCGAGGGTCAGGTGCGCGGCATCGTCCGCATGATCGACGAAAAGCGGTACTGCATCGACGTCTTGACCCAGGTCCACGCGATCAAGGCGGCCCTGGCCAAGGTCGAGAGCGAGATCCTCAAGGATCACGCCGAGAACTGCGTGGAAGAAGCCATTGCCAGCGGCGACGCCGCCGAGCAGCGCCAGAAGTTCGCCGAACTGGTCGACGTCCTGGGCAAGTACCGCTCCTGACCCGCATCCCGCTAGGGGGCCGGGGGCGTTCGTGACGGTCGCCCATGGCCCAGGATTGGCCGCCGATCCCGGACCTGGTTCCCTACCCCCGCCAATACGGGATTCTGCCGGGGGCGGCGCTCAGGCGTTCCCCTCTCTATCGGCCGCGGAAGTAAGCAATTCCGGCCCATGGCGAGCGATGGGCGGGAGAGGGAATCAAGGCCAGGTCCAGTGGACGGCTTCGATGATGAAATCGGGGAGCGGAACCAGGGCGACCACGAAGTCGGTGCTGAGCGAGAGCGCGACACCGCCGAGGACCGACACCAAGATCCCCGCCAGCAGGCGGCCTTCGAAGACCTCGTGCTGGCGATTGAGAACCCAGTTGAACAGCACCTTGAATATCGAGGCGGAACGCTGGATGGGCGCGACGACGGTGATCGGCGCGACCGAGAGCGCCATGAACCTGAACATATGTGAAACGGCGACGATCAAGGCCGAAATCAGAAACCACCCGGTGGATTTGCGGTCGATGGAGAGGACATGGCGGAGCTGGCCCGGTTTGATCAGCATCGCAGCGATCACCAGGGTTGCCGCCAGGTAAGAGATCAAGCCGCCGGCCAGGCTGGCGCCAAGGCCCGCATCCTCCACCGCCATGCGGATGAAAATAGGGCTCACGCCGTAACCGGCGATGGACAAAAACGCGAAGGTATAGCCCTCGGCATAGTTGGGCACGAAGGCCTGGACCCCGGCCGGGGAGGCCGCCGCGCCGACGCTCTCCGGCCCCGGCACCGGGCCCGATCGGGACTTGACCGCCCTAAGCACGCGCCCGGGTGGGATGGCGATGCTCCCGCCCACCAAGATGAGGCAGATTCCCAATATCTTCAGGGGGGTCAAGGTCTCCCCAAGAAAGGCCATGGCGAGGCCGAGCTTGAGGGGAAAATCCAACTGTCTTATGGGAATGATCGCGTTGCCCCCCATGGCTTTGATCGCCCGGTAATTGCAGTATCGGCCCCACACGAAATGCAGCAAACCGGCCGCCACCAGCAACGCCACCGCCTTGGACGAGAACTCGAACAAGGCCCCGAGAGAGCCCATGGCCAAGGCCGCCAGAAAGAACAGCGGCACCCCCATGGGGACGGTTATGGCCATGCCCTGGGCCACCGTGGCGGTCAATACCCCACGCCGGACGGTGGCCCCGTTGAGGCCGAAAGCGGCGGCGGCCAAAACCGCCATTACGCTCCCAAGCAACATCAAATCTACCTCGATAAATTTGCCTTGCGCCGCCGCCTTGGCGCCGCGGCCGCCATGGGTGTGATCAACTCATGTTTCCCGGCCGCCGGCCGCCGGCGCCCCACGCCCGCGGGCCAAATCCGCGGCTTCACGGGGGGGGCCAAATACTTCCGGGCCTTTCAGGGTTGGCATCGGTGGGCGGGCGGCATGGGCGAAATTCCGCTCAATCCCGCTGGTGCTGGCGGGTCGCGCGGTCTTTATCGGGGATCTCCGCCCCCGGTTTGAACTTGCGCAGGGCCGGGCCTTGGGCCCTCTCGCCGGCACCGAACGGCCGGTCGCCCTTGATGGTCACGCGCTCCATGAGGCGGCGCGCGGGGTAGTAGTCGTGAACCGCCGCATGCTGGACCGACCGGTTGTCCCAGAACACCACCATGTCGGGTTCCCAGCGGTGCCGGTAGTGAATTTCGAGCAGCGACGTCAGCCGGTAAAGGCGATCGAGAAGCATCGCACTTTCGGCCTCTTCCATGCCCTTGATGGACATTGTGAACGACCGGCTGACGTAGACCGCTTTCTTGCCGGTGATGGGATGCACGCGCACCACGGGATGAACCACCGGCGGGTAGGCGTCTTCGTATTGGCGCAACCTGGCCCGGTCTTCCGCGCTGTCGGGGAAAAGAGACTTGAAGATCTTGAAGTCGTTGACCGCCTCGAGACCGGAGAGGAATTGCTGCATCTTGTCGGAAAGGGTCTCATAGGCCGCGGTCATGCTGCAAAAGACGGTATCGCCGCCGATCTCTGGAATGACCTTGGAACAGAGCGCCGTGCCCAGGGGCGGGCATTGGCGAAACATCTCGTCGGAATGCCAAAGATCGGTGGCCCGCGGCGGATTGCCCTCCTTGTTGTCGTAGATGATGAGTTCGGGGTCGCCCTCGGCGTTGGTGGAGAACGGATGCACCGACAGGTCGCCGAAATAGCGGCCGAAACGCTTGAGGTCTTCGGCGCTGATGGCCTGGTTTGGGAAGACCAGCACCTGATGATCCGCATGGGCTTGGCGGATGGCGGCTTGGGTGGTTTCGTCGAGGGGCCGGGCCAGATCGATTCCGGTAATTTGCGCGCCCAGATGCCGGGCGATCTTGCGCACGGTGATGGACGGTGCGGCGTGGGAATCGGCGGTGGCGGGCCCGGTCATGGTTGCTCCCCCAATATTGGCGCGGCGCCGTCAAGCCGCGCGTGGAGAAACTCCAGCGCCTTGGCCCAGGATTGCTTGGCCGCCGCCCGATCATAGCGCGGATGCCACGGGTTCAGGAAGCCGTGGCCCGCCTCGGCGTAACGGTGGAAAATATACTCCTTGCCGAGCGCCGCGAGGAGCCCATCGAGCCGGTCCACCTCCTGGGGCGTCGGGTGGCTGTCGCGGCTGCCGAAAAAACCGGCGATGGGGCAGGCGATTTTTTCCAGGCGTTCTTTCGCGCCCGGCGGCGCCAGCTGGCCTCCCAACGGCTCGAACACCTCGCCGCCGTACCAAACACAGCCGCAGGTCCAGATCTCGGGGTTGCATTCCAGCGCCACCAGGGCGGTGCGCCCGCCCATGCAGGGCCCAAGCACGGCAAGCCGGCGTTCGTTGACGCCGCCCTGGGCCGCCAGCCACGCCGCACCCGCCTCGAGGTCCAAGGCCATCTGCTCGTCGGTGAGGTACTTGTTGCGCTCCTTGAAGCCCGTGCCCTGGGGCAGGACATGGTAGTGGTCCGGCGCGATGGCCGCGAAGCCGGCGGCGGCCAGGTGGTCCACCTTCCACGCGGTGAAGGCATCGAGGCCTTCGCGATGGTAGGTCACGACGATTCCCGGGAACGGGCCGTCTCCCCCCGGCATGGCAACGAGCGCCTTGGTTCGCACCGGCCCGACGGCGAGATCGATTTTCTTGGCCATTGTTCCTCCCGGGTCCCGGCCCCGATTATCGGCTTTCGGATGCCGCCCAAGCCTTTGGGCGGCATCAACTCGCCCGGGGCGACTCATTCCATCCTATCCGAAAACGCCGCCCGTATCGGCACCTTGTGCCCGCCCGGACTCTCCCGGCGGCGCCGCGCCGTGGTCCCGGGTCACCGTGCGCCCGGGCGCGAACACCGCCCCCGCCTTGGTCGAGGGGCGCCCGCCTTGGGCAATGGCGTCGGCGGCCGAAAGTCGAACCGTCGCGCCCTGGGCACACGGGAAAACCCGGCGCACATGGCCGGCGCCGGCGTCCGCCCGCTCACCCCCGGCTGAACCGATGATTCCAGGGGGCGGCCCAGGCCGCCGTGGTCAGGATCGCTTGGCGGCGGGAAACTGGCGCGCGGAGCCGCTGCGCCACGATGACGAGGACTTGCATTTGGGGCAGATGCGCTCGCCCGCCCATCCGCTGGTGAACGGCTGCCGGCAAGCCAGGCAGCTGCGCACCTTGGGGTCGAGCACCCCATCGGGTGTGGGTTTCTTGTTACTCATACGCGTTACTCATAAAGGGCACCTTCTCCGCCCGAAGCGGCCTATATCAGGGAAGCCACCAGATTAGCAGATTTGGCAAGCTCTTCCTAAGTAATTAGCGCTGAAACGATGCCGGAAGGCGGGGCGGCCATGGCCATGGGCGGCGAAATCCGGCACCCGTCCGGCGCGGAAAATGTTGTCCCGCGAAATAAAAAAACTTGCAATTCTCGTGTGTTATGCACATATCTCCGGCGTGATGGCTCCACAGGCCTTGCGATGACGTATTCGCCGCTTCGCGGCAGAAGATTCTTCCCTAAGTCGTTGTGTGAACTTTCGCCCCGGGCAGAACAGGTTTCGCCCGGGAAACTAAGACTATGAAAGAAAGACATTGACCATAGGTAGCGTGAAATTCTTCAACGCCCCCAAGGGCCACGGGTTCACCGCTGCCGACGCACGCGGCCCCAAGGCCGTCAAGCCGCAGGCCGAATAAAGCCGCGGCAGAGGCGGTGCAGCCTCATTCGAATCTCCCGCGATCGCGCAAGACGCTTCCCAAGGAAGCGGTCCGTCGCGGGACTTCCCTCTCTTTATCCCGTTGTTTCCAGATGCGCATGGAAGCGGCAAAAACGAACCGCGCGCCAGCGCCTGCCGGTCCGGCCCATGTCGGCCGCCATGCCGCGCCCGCCCGCGTAGAAAGATCAGACCATTGAGTAATCATCCCAGTAATCATCCCAGTTTTTCCCAACTCGGCGTCGCCGAGCCCCTGTGCCGCGCCCTCGCCGCCAGGAACTACCACCGCCCCACCCCCATCCAGGCCCGCGCCATCCCGCTGCTGCTGGACGGCCGCGACATCGTCGGCGTCGCCCAGACCGGCACCGGCAAGACCGCGGCTTTCGCGCTGCCGATCCTGCAGCTGCTCGGCACGCCGGACCGCCGCAATGGGCCGCGGGCCCTGGTCCTGGCCCCCACCCGCGAACTGGCGATCCAAATCGCCGATGGCTTCAAGGCCTATGGCGCGAACACCAAATTGCGCCTGGCCGTGATCTTCGGCGGCGTGTCCCAGCGCGGTCAGGTCGATCGGTTGCGCCGCGGCGTGGACATCATCGTCGCCACCCCGGGGCGGCTGCTGGATCTCATGAACCAGGGCCACGCCGCGCTCGGCGGCATCCAACACCTGGTGCTGGACGAGGCCGACCGCATGCTCGACATGGGCTTCATCCGCGACGTCCGCAAGATCATCGCCGCGCTCCCCCACGACCGGCAGGCGCTGCTGTTTTCCGCCACCATGCCGGCGGCGGTGGAGCGCCTTACCGCGGATATCCTCCACCGGCCCACCCGCATCGACATCGTGCCCAAGGCGGTGGCGGTGGAGTCGATCCGCCAAAGCGTCCATTTCGTGGACGCGAAGGCGAAATTGGGCCTACTGCGCGACCTCATGGCCGACCAGCGGCTTTCGCGCGTCATCGTCTTCACCCGCACCAAGCATCGCGCCAACAGGGTTGCCGACAACCTGGTCAAGGCGGGAATCGCCGCCGAGGCGATCCACGGCAACAAGTCCCAGGGGGCGCGCCAGCGGGCGCTGGAAAGCTTCCGCCAGGGCAGGGCCCGGGTGCTGGTGGCGACCGATATCGCCGCCCGCGGCATCGACGTGGTTGGCGTCACCCACGTCATCAACTTCGAGCTGCCCAACGAACCCGAAAGCTATGTGCACCGCATCGGCCGGACCGCCCGCGCCGGGGCTTCGGGCGTCGCGCTGTCGTTTTGCGACGCAAGCGAGTATGCTTTCCTGCGCGATATCGAGGCGCTCATCCGGATGCCGATCACCGTCGACGGTGGCGAGCGGCCGTCGGGCGTGGTCTCCGCAAAGCCCGCGCAGCGCGGCCGGGGCCGCGCCGGGCGCCAGCGGAACCGCCCGCGCCGAGGGGGCAGGCCGGCGCGCCGCGCGGCCTGAACCCTGCGGAGAGAAAACCCGCCGCGATGATTTTCACCGTCGGCTAAGATTGGAGAGAACCATGGCCCGCAAACCGAATTACAATTTCGAGAAGCGCCAGCGCGAGATCCAGAAGAAGGAAAAGAAAGCCGCCAAGGCCGAGGCCAAGCGGCTGCAGGCCGAGGCGCGCAAGGGAGGTGAAGGGCATAAGGCCGAGTCACCCAGCGCCGGCGGCGGCGCCTAGAGCACTTCCATCGTCTGCACAGGGAAAGAGACGGCGGAGGTCGATGAGCCGCGGAATCAATTGATCTAAATCGTCTTCCCCTATTCCTCCGCCGCCCGGCAGGTCCGGAAGCCGGCGAACACGTCGCGCCGCCAAGCCTCGAAATAGTTTCGGTAGGTGCCGTGGATCATCCGCCCGCGGGTGGTCCAGGCGCCGCCGCGCAGCACCTTGGTGTCGCCGAACAGCATGGCCGAGTATTCCTTGTAGGCGTCGGCCGAAAACCCCGGGAAGCCGTAAAAGGTGTCGGCCGTCCATTCCCAGACGTTGCCGAGCATCTGGCGGCAACCGAAGGCGCTGTCGCCAGCCGCCAGCGCCGCCACGCCGACCGGCCCCAGCGCCCGGCCGTCCAGGTTGGCGCGCGATGGATCCGGCGCCGCCGCGCCCCAAGGATAGCGCCGCTTGGCCGCCGACAGGGTGCCGTCGGCCGCCGCCTCGCCGAGGGCCGCCGCCTCCCATTCCACTTCCCGCGGCAAGCGCTGCCCGGCCCAGCGGCAATAGGCGTCGGCCTCGAACCAATTGACGTGAACCACGGGCTCATGGGCGGGCAGCACCATGGTGCGCTCGAAGCGCCTCAACAGCCAATCGCCCGGCCCGGCGCGCCGCCAATACACGGGATGCTTGGCGCCGGCCTCCTGGCGCCATTTCCAGCCCTCGGCGTCCCACAACGCTTCCTGGCCATAGCCGCCGTCATCGACGAAGGCCTGGAATTCCCGGTTGGTGACGGGCGCCTTGGCGATCTCGAAGGGCGCGAGTGTCACCGCATGGGCCCATTTTTCGTTGTCGAACAGGAACGGTGCGTCCTTGGGGGCCCCCAGCAGGAACGCACCGCCCGGGATTTCGGCCCAACCGGGATGGGCCCCCGCCGCCCGGGCGGCCGAGACGTCGGCGGCGGCGGCCAGGTCGGGCGTCGCATAGGCCAGGGTCTGGCGGGTCCAGAGGAAGGCTTCGGTGTGCATGTCTTCATGGAAGATTCCGAACTGATAGATGAAGCTGTCGCCCTCGCTCGCCATGCCGCCGCCCAGGCGCTCGACCAGGCGGTCGAGCACCGCGCTCAGGTAGGATAGCGTCTCGGCCCGGGTGAGCAGCGCCAAGTCCCACCTGAGGTCATGGTCGATGGCGATGGAATCATAGAGTTGGTCGGCCCTCTCGCCGAGCACGGAATCGTGGCCGTAAAGCCGGCGCAGGATGAAATATTCGTAGAAATAGGCGACGTGGGCGATTTCCCAGCGCAACGGGTTGACGGTGGGCAACCTGGGGCCCATGAGCTGCTCGTCGTCCAGGTCGCGGACCAGTTCCAGGGTCCGCTGGCGGGCGTCTTGCATGGCCTCGATCAAATATGCGGTACTGACGGGCGCGGTCATGGGGAAATGCCAGGGTTGGAGAATACAGGGTTGGAGAATACGGGTGAAGATTAGCCTAATCACACCGGCCAAAAAACAGTCGAAGAACGGCAACCGGACGACGGCGCTTCGCTGGGCCCGGATGTTGCGCCAAGCGGGCCACCGGGTAAGAATCGGCATGGACTACGGCGGCGAGGCCGCCGATCTGATGATCGCCATTCACGCCTGGCGCAGTGCCGGCGCTATTCTACGCTACCGGGAACGCTTTCCTGGCGGGCCCCTGGTGGTCGGTCTCGGCGGCACCGACGTCAATACCTACTTGTTATCGCACCCGGAGGAGACGCTGCGCTCCATGGAGATGGCGGACGCCCTGATCGGCCTGCACGACCTCATCGGCCAGGCGTTGCCGCGCCCGCTTCGCGGCAAGCTCCATGTGGTGCGCCAATCGGCCTTGCCCCTGTCCGGCCCGCGGCGCCCGGCCAAGCGGTACTTCGAAATCTGTGTCATCGGCCACCTGCGCCCCGAGAAAGACCCTTTCCGGGCCGCCCTGGCGGCCAGGCTCCTGCCGCCCGAATCGAAGCTCCGGGTCACCCACCTGGGCCAGGCCCACACCCCCGACTTCGCCGAACAAGCCGCCGCCGAGATGGCCCGGAACCCCCGCTACCGGTGGCTCGGCGAAGTGCCGGGATGGCGGGTGCGCCGCGAATTGGCCAAGACCCGGGCCATGGTGATCAGTTCCACTCAGGAGGGCGGCGCCAACGTGGTTTCCGAGGCCATCGTCGCCGGCGTGCCGGTGATCGCCAGTGACATCGCCGGCAACGTCGGCCTGTTGGGGGGCGATTATCCCGGCACCTACCCGGTCGGCGACCAGGCGGCGCTGGCGCGTCTGCTGGGCCGCGCCGAAACCGAGCCTGGCTTCCTCGCGACCCTGGAGCGCTTTGGGCGGAAGCTCCAACCCCTGTTTCGCCCGGCCCATGAGCGGGCCGCCTTGGCCCGGATCGTCGATTCGGTCGGGAAATACTCTAGATCAGGGTGACCGGCTCCAGGTGATCGCTTGGGGCGGTCACGCGGCCGATCAGGACCGCCCTGGCATAGCCGAGATCACGCAGCGCCCGCAGGCAGGCCTCGGCGCGGGCGGCGGGCAGGCTGGCCAGCAGGCCGCCCGATGTCTGGGGATCGAAAACCAACGGATAGCGTTGGTGACCCTGCACTTCGGCCAAGTTGCGGATGGCCCGGCGCAGCCGGACGTTGGCGGGTTGCAGTGAACTTAGGATGCCGAGGCGCACCGTCTCCTCGGCGCCGTCCAGGATCGGCAGGGAATCGAAATCGATCTCGACGTCGACGCCCGAGGCCTTGGTCATCTCCACCATATGCCCCAACAGCCCGAAACCGGTGATATCCGTGCACGCGCTGGCGCCGTGATCGAACAGGCATCGCGCCGCGGCGCGGTTGGACTGGACCATGGACTTGAGCGCCTCCTCGATCCACCGCCCCTTGGCTTTCATCTGCATGTCGGCGGCGAACAGGGTGCCGGTGCCGAGCGCCTTGGTGAGAATCAAGACCTCACCGGCCGCCATGCCGCCCTTGCGGAGAATGGCGTCGCGGTCGGCTAGGCCGTTGATGGAGAACCCCAGCGCCAACTCCGGGCCCTCGCTGGTATGGCCGCCGACCAAGGTTGCGCCGGCCTCGTTGAGGATATCTATGGCGCCGGTCATCATCTCGCGGATGGTGGTTTCGACCTTGGCTTCCAGGCCGTAGGGAACGGTGGCGATGGCGAGCGCCGATTGGGCCTCCGCCCCCATGGCGAAGATGTCGCTCAGGGCGTGGTTGGCGGCAACCTGGCCGAACACGTAAGCGTCGTCGATAAAGGCCCGGAAGTAGTCCACGGTATGGACCATCACCTTACCGTCGGGAATCTGCACCACCGCCGCGTCGTCCGGGGCATGGAGGCCGACCAGAACATCGGTGTTGGCAACCGGCTCCAGGTCGGCCAAGGCCCGGGTCAGGACATTGGCCCCAACCTTGGCGCCGCAACCGCCACAGCGCATGGCGATCGCCGAAATGTCCTTGAGCGTGGCCTGATCGGCGAGGCCGGGATCCAGCGGCGGCGCCTCCTCGGCCGCCATCTTGGGCAGTTCGTTGAACTTGCGCATGAAGCGCCGATCGATCCAATCCTTCCACTTCCAGACCCACTGGCCTTCCGCGGAGAACCCCCATTTGGCGGCCACGGCACGTTTGTCGCCGGTGGAAATGAGGACCAGGAAGGCGCGTTGCGGCGAAAATTTCCGGGCCGGGCGGCCGACCAGGACTCGGCGCAGGTTCTCCGTCAGCGGAGGCCCTTGGCGGACCGCGAAGACCCCGGCTTTGGGCCGCGGATGATTGACCACGGTGGCGATGTCCCCGGCCGCGAAGACGTCGCCATGAGAGGTCGATTGCAGGGTGTCGCGAACCAGGACGAATCCGGCCTCGTCCACGTCGAGGCCGGATTGGCGCAGCCAGGGCGGCGCGCCGGCCGCGGTGACCCAGAGGATCTCATCCAATTCTATTGCCTTGCCGCCGGCGATGATGATCGCGCCGGGCTCTACTTTGGCCGCCTCGGCGCCGCAATGCACGTGGACGCCGCGTGCCGCCAGCAGGCGCTCGAAGTGGCGGCGCACGCCGGGCCCGAAATTCGGCAGGATGGTCTCCGACTTGGAGATCAGATGGAATTCCAGTCTTTCCGTCCCCTGCCCGCGCCGGGCCAGGAGATTGCCGAGCCGATACTGCGCGGCGAGAAGCAGCTCGGTGCCCCCCGCCCCGGCCCCGACAACGCCGATCCGATGCGGGCCTGGACTATCCAGCACCCGCGCCACCAACAGCCGCCAGCGATCGACGAAATTGTTGATCGGTTTGACCGGCGTGGTGAATTCCTCGGCCCCGGAAATGCCGTTGAAATCGGGCGTCGAGCCGATGTTGAGGGAAAGCACGTCATAGGGAACCGCCGGGCGCCCCTTGCAGACGACCTGCTTGGCCTCCAGGTCGAGCATGATCGCCTCGTCATGGTAAAGGCGGGCGCCGGCGAACTGGCAAAGCGGGCGCAAGTCGATATGCGCCTCGTCGAATTGGTAGTGGCCGGCCAGGTAGCCCGGCAGCATGCCCGAATAGGGCGTGTGCACGTCGCGGGCGATGACCGTCAGGCGGACGCCGGGCAGCGGCAACATGGCGAACTTCTTGAGCAGGATCACATGAGAGTGCCCGCCGCCGACCAGCACGAGGTCTTTGACGATGGCGTCTTGGCCGGATTTCATCTCGTCATCCTTTTGCTCAAACCTAGGCGCGTCCGGCCTGGGTGCTCAAGCGCAGGCGGCTGCGAATGCGGCGGGACAGGATATCAATGCCCATATTAAAGACCGCCGTGACGGCAATCAAAAACATTGCCCGGTCGAGGCGAATATCGGCCAGCGCGGAGTCGATGAAGAACCCCAGGGTGGCGATCCCGAGAATCCCCAGAATCGCCGTCTCCCGCATGATCACTTCCCAACGGTAGAACAGGAACGCCAGGAACTGGCCGTAGACACGGGGCACGATCTCGAACCCGTAAAGATTGAGGCCGCGGGGGCTGTCGGGCCGCAGCCGCACCTCATCACTGAAGCGGCCCACCAGATGGCCGATGATGGCGCCATTGTGAATCGACAGGGCGACAATGGCCGGCAGCATGGAGGGCCCCCAGAGCTGCAGGAAGATGTAAGCGAGGATGAACTCCGGCGTCGAACGCATGACCACCAGGAACCCATGCCCCACACTCCGCCCCACCGGGCCGAAGAATTTCCGCGAAATCAGGGGAAACAGGACCAGGGCCAGGATGCCCGTGGCGACCAGGGCGATCTGGGTGAGCAGTAAGGTCGCGATCATGCCGGGAAGCGCCTGGTCCATGAGCAGGGTCCATGTCCAGTCCCCCAGGTTGCTCCAGGTCTGGCCGTCCAGAAATTCTCCCCGGCGCAACGGCGCGGGCACGATATCGACGGTCAGAAACCTGGTGATGTTAGCCATATCGATGGCCGCGCCGCCGCCCAACAGAAACGGCGCCCCAAGCACATAGAAGCCGACCAGTTTGGGGCGCATCCAAAAGCGCAGGGATGCGATGAGCACGTAGAAGATGATCAGCAAGGCCGCGGCCTCGGAATAATTGCCTTCGGAGAAGGCCGTTTCCAGATGGAACCCCAGGGTGGGCAAGCCGACGAAACCCAGCACCGTGGCGGAACGGAGCCCGCATTCGAAGCGGTAGGCGGTGTAAGTCTTGAGGTGCACCCAGACTTCGGGCAGGCGGGCGAAGAAAAAGGCGGAGACCATGCCGGTCCCCTTGGGCAAGACCCGGAGCGCGGGCAATTCCGCCTCCTCCAGGGTTTCGGCATAGACCTTGGCGCAGATGCCGGCGTAGGGAATGGCGATGGCCAGCACGCCGGTGAGCGGTGAAAGCCCCAGCATTTGCAGGAAAATCAGGGCCCAGAACAGTTCGTGGATGGCGCGGACCGAGGCGCAGGCCCAGCGAACCGGGCCCAGGTGGAACACCTGGGAAAGCAGGAACCCGCCCAGCGCCCCCAGCGCCACCCCCGAGAGCGCAAAGGCGATGGTCCGCACGACGACCATGCCGAGCCCGGTGACCACGGAGAAATCGGGCGTCACCGCACCCCAGGCCATGCGCTTCATTTCCGACCAAGGGTCGAGGGTGGTAATGGAAATATCGGCGAACACGAAGCAGGCCACCGCCACGGCGACGAATCCCATGCTGACCTTGGCCACGGGCGAGAAACGCGGGGTGCTCGGCGTGGAAATGGTCGGCACCGCCATCACTCAATCCCTAAAGAGAAAATCGAGATCGGCCCGGCTCAGGTCCCCGGCCGGCGCATCCAAGGCGATGCCGCCGCCCTTGATGCCGATGATCCGCGTCGAGAATTCCAGCGCCAGGTCGACGTCGTGCATGGCCAGGATGACGGTTTCAAACGTTTCCGAAAGCGCATCAAGGATGATTCGGGATTGGTGATTGTCGGTGGCGGAGACCGGCTCGTCGCCCAGTACCGCGTCGCCGCCCTGCAAAAGCGCCCGGCAGATGGCCGTTCGCTGCTGTTGTCCGCCGGAAAGCCGGCCCACCCTCTCGAACAGTTTGTCGGCAAGCCCTAGGCGTTCGACGATGGGGCGGATGCGCGCCACCTCCGCCGGGCGCGGCCAAACCAGGTTCATGAGGTTATAGGCGGCGGAATGCCGGTGCAGGCTGCCCATGTAGACATTGTGGAAGACGCTTAAGTTGCGGACCAGGCCCAGATCCTGGGGGATCAGCGCGGTGTTGCCGTCGTAGCGGCTTTGCAGCACCGACAGCAAGGTGGATTTGCCGGCGCCGCTCTCGCCCACCAATGCCACCCGCTCGCCGGCGGAAACGGTGAGGGAAATGCCGCGAAGCACGGCATCTCCGTCATAACCCAGGTCTTCGTTGCTAAGACGGAAAAGCACCTTCAGTCAATCAGCTTGATCTGTTTCGCCACATCCCAGATGGGCCGGTAGTCGATATTCGACGCCGGGACGAAGCTCTTCCTGGGAAAGGAATTCAGCAGGTCGGGATCCTTCATGGCCAGCAGGACGTCCCTGACCCGCTGGATGAACCCGGCCTTCCAGCGCTTGCCCACGTCGCCGCGGATGGTCCACTGATAATCCGGGTATGGCGGCGTTTTCCAGATGACGGAGACCTTGGCGGGGTCGATCTTTCCGGCCTTCATTTGGTTTTGCCAGACCTTGAAATTGACCGCGCCCACCTGGTAGGCGCCGGACTGGACAAGGGCGATGGTTTTGGAGTGATTGCCGCTGAACCCGACTTTCTTGAAAACCTTTCCGGGCGCCGTCTTGAAATTCCGGCGGATGTGGTATTCCGGTATCAGGCGGCCCGATGTCGAGCCTTTGGAGCCGAAGGTGAAGGTCTTGCCGGCCATGTCCTTGGGAAATGCAGCGGATAATTTCAGCCCGGTGCTGGCGTGGGCGATGAAATAGGTCACGAAGGCCTGGTCTTCATAACCTTGGGCGATGGCCAGCGAACCGGGCACGAGATTCCGCGCGCGAACGCCGGAAAGACCGCCGAACCATGCCAATTGAACTTGATTGTTGCGGAATGCCGTGATCGCCGCCGCATAGGATTTCACCGGGATATATTTGGTCTCGACGCCAAGCTTCTTGGTAAAATAATCGGCGAGTTTGTCGAACCGTTGGCGCAGGCGGGATTCGTCCTCATCGGGAATCGCGGTGAAGACGAAGGGGTCGGCCAAGGCAATCGGCGCGGGCGCGGCCCACGCCAACAACGAGACGGCCGAACACAGCGCAAGGGTCCTTATGGATGGCACGGGGCTCTCTCTGGAAGTTGGTCATGGCAAGGTTTGAGGAAAGCAAAGGATAGCCGCCTGGGAAAAGCAAATCACCGCATTTTCATAACAAATTTTCATGCCGCGCGGCCAACCCACCCTTGGTTAATCCCTTGATCCTTAGTTTTCCTATATTCGGAACCGCAAGTAACTGAAATAATGGGACGATGGCAAATTCCGCTGCACCGCTTCAGGCCGCGCTGCCGTCGGTTGACCGTGTTCTTCGTCTGCCGCCGGTGGGGGCGCTGATCGAGGCCCATGGCCGGACCGTGGTCACGGCAATGGTGCGCGCCGTGTTGGCGGAATCGCGCGCGGCCATGGGCGCGGGCGATCCCGGCTCGGTGCCCGACCTCTCGGACGGGGCGGTCGCCAAGCGTGTGGCATGGGCGGTGGCGGCCCAAGCCCGGCCCTCGCTTCGTCCGGTCTTCAACCTCACGGGTACGGTGCTGCACACCAATCTTGGCCGTGCCGTGTTGCCGCCGGAAGCCATCGCCGCCGCCGCCGAGGCCGCGCAAGGCGCCACCAACCTGGAATTCGACCTGGCGACCGGGCGCCGCGGCGACCGGGACAGCCATCTGGACGCGCTGGTGTGCCGGCTGACCGGCGCCCAAGCGGCAACGGTGGTCAACAACAACGCGGCCGCCGTGCTTTTGGTGTTGAATTCACTGGCGCTGCGCAAGGAGGTGCCGGTTTCGCGCGGCGAGCTGATCGAAATCGGCGGCGCCTTCCGGATGCCCGACATCATGGCGCGGGCGGGGTGCAAGCTGGTGGAGGTGGGCACCACCAACCGCACCCATGATGCGGACTTCGAGGGCGCCATGGGACCGCGCACGGCGCTTATCATGAAGGTGCATGCCAGCAATTTCGTGGTCCAAGGGTTCACCGCCGAGGTGGCGGAGACCAGACTGGCTGAAATCGCCCATGGCCACCATGTGCCATTGGTGGTGGATCTGGGCGCGGGATCCCTGGTGGACCTCTCGCGCTACGGGCTGCCCCACGAGCCGACGGTGGCGGAAACCCTGGCAAACGGCGCCGATATTGTCACCTTCAGCGGCGATAAACTGCTCGGCGGTCCACAGGCCGGGATCATCGCCGGGCGCGAAGACCTGATCGCCAGGATCAAACGCAACCCCATGAAGCGGGCGTTGCGCTGTGACAAGATGACCATCGCCGCCCTGGCCGCGGTACTACGCCTGCACGCCGATCCCGACCGCCTGGCCGAGCGTTTGCCGGTGATCAGGCTGTTGTCCCGCCCGCAAAAGGAAATCGAAGCGCAAGCCTTGCGCCTGGCGCCGAAGTTGGAAGAGTGTCTGGGAGGGGTGGCAAAGGTGGACGTGGCGCCCTGCCAAAGCCAGATCGGCAGCGGGTCGCTGCCCACCGAAAGCTTGGCGAGCTTTGCCGTGGTGCTGCGCCCCGAGACCGGCAAACGGGGCCGCGGCCGCGCCCTGAAACGCCTTTCGGCGGCCTTCCGGAGCTTGCCGGTGGCCGTGGTGGGCCGCATCCAGGACGATTCCTTGGTGCTGGATCTCCGTTGCCTGACCGATGAAGAGCGTTTTGTCGACCAGCTTCGCCGGCTTTCGCTGGACCGCGGCGGTGCCCGGTGATCGTCGCCACCGCCGGCCATATCGACCACGGCAAGACAGAGCTGGTGAAGGCGCTTACCGGCGTCGATACCGACCGGCTTCCGGAGGAAAAGAAACGCGGGCTCACCATCGATTTGGGCTTTGCCTATACGCCGTCGGCCGACGGGTCGGTGCTGGGGTTCGTCGACGTGCCGGGACACGACAAGTTTATCCGCAACATGATCGCCGGGGTCACCGGTATCGACTGCGCGCTTTTAGTGGTGGCCGCCGATGACGGGCCCATGCCCCAGACCAATGAACATCTCGCCATTCTCGACCTGCTTGGCGTCGCCGGCGGGGTGGTGGCGCTCACCAAGATCGACCGGGTCCCGGCCGAGAGGGTGGCGGAAGTGGCGGCGGCGATCGCCCGGCTTATTTCCGGCACGGTGTTGGATGGCGCCGAAATTTTTCCCGTCTGCGCCCCCACCGGCGACGGCATCGCGCCCTTGCGCGCCGCGCTGGACCGGGCGGACCATAGGGACGCGGGGGCGGAGGCCGGTAATTTCCGGCTTGCCGTCGACCGCAGTTTCACGGTCCCCGGCGCCGGCGTGGTGGTGACCGGCGCGGTATTTTCCGGCACCGTCGGAATCGGCGATCGGCTGGTCGTCTCGCCGCCGGGAATTCCCGTCAGGGTGCGCTCCATCCATGCCCAGAACCGGGCGGCCGAGAGCGGCATGGTGGGCCAGCGTTGTGCGCTGAACATCGCCTCCCCGCGCCTGGAGCGCACCGACATCGCCCGCGGCCAATGGCTGGTCGCGAAAGAGGTGCACGCACCGACGGCCCGCATGGACGGCCGGCTCCGGGTGCTGCCCGGCGAAGCGGAGCCCCTGAAACATTGGACACCCGTCCATTTGCATCTCGGCGCGGCGGAGGTTCCGGCCCGGGTCGCGGTGCTGGAAGGGGGCACCATCGCGCCGGGTGAAGACGCGCTGGTGCAGCTTGTGCTCGACCAGGAAATCGGCGCCCTGAGAGGGGACCGGTTTATCCTGCGGGACACCTCGGCCCGGCGCACCATCGCCGGCGGCGCGGTGATCGATCCCTTTGCGCCGGCCCGCGCCAGGGCCAGGCCGGCACGCGTGGCCCTGGTCCGCAAAATGGAAATGGAGCCCGCCGGCGACGCCCTGGCAGAGCTGTTGCAGGCCATGGAGGGCGGTGTGGACCTTGGCTGGTTCGCGCGAACCTGGAACCTGAAACCAGAGCACGCGGAGGCTCTCTGGGACCAGGCGGGGCTCAAACGGGCGGGCGGCGATCACGGTTTCGCGGCCGGTCATTGGAAAACCTGGGGAGAGAAAACCAGGGCCGCGCTCGGTCGATTCCATGCCGACAACAAACAAGCGCCGGGCATCGCCGAAGAGACCTTGCGCCGGGTGGTCGGGCGCGCCCTGCCAAAGGACGCCTTCGCTCAGCTGGTCTCCGAGCTGGCCGCCGATGGCGGGCTGTCGCTGGGCGGCGGCACCCTGCGGCTGGCCCAACACCGCGTCGTGCTGGCCCCCCGGGACGCCGCCCTTTGGCGGCAACTGGCCCCGGCTTTCGAGGCTTCTGGGCTCCGCCCCCCGTCATTGGGTGATCTGGCGGATGGGGCGGCAACCGACGTGCCGACCGTGGAGCGATTCCTGGTCCGCGCCGCCCGGGTAGGCCTTGTGGTGCGGATCGCCGCCAAGTCTTTTCTGCTGCCCCAGGCCCTGGAACGACTGGGGGCCATGGCGGAAGCCATCGCCAAGCAGGACGGCACGCTGACCATCAAGGCGTTCCGCGACATTTCCGGGATCGGCCGCAACGTGACCATCGAGGTGGCGGAATATTTCGACCGAATCGGCTTCACCCACCGGCGCGGCAACGACCGCGATATCCGCAAGCCGGCGGCCGAGGTCGATTGGATCAGGAGGAATTGATTGGAAATTCGTGCCCGCGAGGGGGCGGGGGCCGCGATTGGGAACATGGCGGCCGCGATTGGGAACATGGCGGCGACGATTGGGAACATGGCGGCGACGATTGGCAATATAACGACGACGCGGCCGACAGATGGAAGGGAATCGCATCCGGTGGTGCGCCTGGACTTCAAATCCAGTGAGGGGCGTTAGACGTCCCTGGTGGGTTCGACTCCCACTCTCTTCCGCCAA
>SMXQ01000113.1 GCA_004356985.1 Alphaproteobacteria bacterium
GACCCCGACGTGGCCCGCGGCCAACGTCAGCATTGGTACCCATGGCCCTACGTGGAAGGTTTGACCATCAAGGAGGCGGTGAACGAACTCGCCTTCATCGCCACCGGGCTTTACGGCAAGCCGATCCCCAAGCAGAATGGTGCCCCGCTGCGGCTGGTGGTGCCGTGGAAATACGGCTTCAAGAATATCAAGTCCCTGGTTCGCTTGAGCTTCACCGACAAGCGTCCGAAGACATTTTGGGAAGAAATCCAGGCCCGCGAATACGGGTTCTGGGCCAACGTCAATCCCGAAGTGCCCCATCCCCGCTGGAGCCAAGCCCGCGAAAGGATGTTGGATTCCGGCGAGAAAGTGCCGACACGGATCTATAACGGCTACGGGGAATACGTCGCCGGCCTTTACAAGGGGATGGACGGCGAGGATCTGTTCAAATAAATCCGCCCGGGGCCGCGCGCTGGATTGGCGCGGCGCCCTGGATTTTCGCGACGCCAATTGGTTTTTCGAGGCCCTCAAGCAAGATTTCCTATGGGCGTTTACCGGCGCGGATTTGGCTGCCGGTGATCGCCTTGGCGCCAGCCGGCGTTAGCGGCGGTTGGCCCTCGGGCAAGCGCACCGGCCTTCAACGGCGCGAAGTTGCCCCCGATGCGCGGCCACCGGCCCAACCGATCACAGGGTTTTGTCTAAAATTTGTGAAAAACTTTCATATAATTCAATAAGTTGCTCGAAATATTTAGGGATTCATTAATTTTCCATACCTAATCTTTCGTCATACCTAGAGAAATAGAAAGAACCCATTTTACGATCGTTGCCAAGCGATCAACCATGGTGTTTCCAGAGGGTTGCTTCGCTTAGTAAACAGATGCGTTGGAATGTTCGGGGGAGTTGGAAATGTCATATTCCGCGGAAATGGAGTCCTTCACCACCTGGTTGATGGTGGGCGGGGGAATAATTTTAGTGTTCAGCCTCGCCGCCTGCAATCGAATATTTGCCGGCAAGGGCGAAACCGTGCTGCCGAAAACCATAGCCCTGCTGGGGTTCTGGATTTCCTTTTACGGCGCGTATATGGACCACCGCTTGAGCGCCTTCTGGTAGGCGCCCGGCCAATGCCGCCGGCCCGCGGCGCCCTTCCTTGGGCCGTCGAGGCGATTCCGGTTTCGTTTCGCCGCCGGAAACCGGCGGGATTCGCCGCATCGCGCGGATGCCTACCTTGCGTTGAGCCCAGACCAGGGGCGTGTACCTCGCCCCAGGCCACGCAGCGGCAAGAAAAAAGCCGGGAACCCAAAGGTTCCCGGCGAGTCTAACAGGGAGGCTTCACGTCTGGGAGACGTCGGATCCTTCCAAATATGAGGGAGGGATCCGTGTTCCGGGTGTTGCGCCCGGAAACTCGTGCGGTGCGGCGACGAACACTGTCCGTCTCCTGATGGCGCCGGCGATACACAACCAAACTACTGGGCCGGGCCCCACCGCATGGCGTGAAAATAGGGATGCAAACGGGAAATACCACCGCCAAACGGTCAACGGAGCCATGCAAATATTGCATAGCTTAAGTGATTGATTTGTATGACCTTAGCCGGACTAAAAATGCGTTTCGCCGATCTTGCTCAGGAGGAAATCGCGAAACACGTTGACCCGTTTCGAATGGCGCAGTTCTTCGGGGTAGACAAAATAGGAATCGAAACTGGGGCCCGACATTTCCGGCAGGATGCGCACCAGGTTGCTGACCTGGCGCACCGTGTAATCGGGCAGCGCGGCGATGCCGACGGCCGATTGCACGGCGCGGTAAATGCCGTAGATGTTGTTGACCTTGAGCAGGTTGGCGGGGCTCACGCCGGCCTTGGCGGCGGCGTCCAGCAGCCAATTGACGTGGGCCGTGGGCGGGCGGAAATCCTCGCCGTAGACCACTAGGTTGTGGTCGGCCAGGTCTTCCACGCATTGCGGCATGGAATGTGCCTTGAGGTATTCCGGCGCGGCGTAGACGTGGTTGTGCAGGGTCATCAGCCGGCGCTGCACCAGGTCCGGCTGTTTCGGCGGGTTCAGGCGGATGGCGACGTCGGCTTCGCGCATGCCCAGGTCGATCTCCTCGTCGGTCAGCAATAGCGTCAGCGCGATCTCCGGATAGAGGTCCATGAATTCCTTCATCCGCGGGGTCAGCCAGATGGACCCGAAGGCGACGGTGGTGGTGACCTTGAGCGGCCCGCGCGGGCGCTCGGTCGAATCCATGAGAAGGGATTCGGCGGTGGCCAGCTTGTGGTGGACGTCCCTGGTGGTGGTGTAGAGAAGCTCGCCCTGTTCGGTGCGGACCAAACCACGGGCGTGGCGGTGGAACAGGATCACGCCGAGGTCGTGTTCGAGCGACGAGATCTGCCGGGAAACCGCCGACTGGCTCAGGTTGAGGATCTCACCGGCATGGGTAAAGCTGCCCGCTTCGGCGACCGCGTGAAAGATCCTGAGCTTGTCCCAATCCATCTCCGCCTATCGGTCCATGGCCTTATTCGGCCGCCGAACGCCGGTCGGCGGAGGTGGCCGCGGCGAGGAATTTCTCCGCCTCGATGGCGGCCATGCAGCCGGTGCCCGCCGCGGTCACCGCCTGGCGGAAAATCTTGTCCTGGACATCGCCGGCGGCGAACACCCCTGGGATATTGGTCGCCGTGACATCGGCCTGGGTGATCAGGTAGCCTTCGTCGTCCATGTCGAGGATGCCGGCGAAGATCTCGGTATTGGGGTTGTGGCCGATGGCGATGAAAACGCCATCGAATTCAAGAACGGTCTGCTCGCTGGTCTTGACGTTGGCGATGCGCGCCCCGGTGACGCCAAGAGGTTTATCGTCGCCGATGACCTCTTGCAGCACGGAATCCCAGATTACGGTGATCTTGGGATTGGCCATCAGCCTGTCCTGGAGGATCATCTCGGCGCGCAGTTCGTCGCGGCGGTGGATCAGGGTGACCGCCTCGGCGTGATTGGTCAGGTAGATCGCTTCCTCCACCGCCGTGTTGCCGCCGCCGATCACGCAGACCTTCTTACCGCGGTAAAAGAACCCGTCGCAGGTGGCGCAGGCCGAGACCCCGAAGCCCTTGAATTTTTCCTCGGAGTCGAGCCCCAGCCAGCGCGCCGTGGCGCCGGTGGAAACGATCACCGTATCGCCGGAATAGACGGTGCCGGTATCGCCGGTGCAGAGGAACGGGCGGCTGGAGAAATCGACCGAAACGATGAGGTCGGACACGAAGGTGGTGCCGACTTTCCGGGCTTGGTTCTGCATCTCTTCCATCAGCCACGGGCCCTGGATGGTTTCGGCGAAGCCCGGATAGTTCTCCACGTCCGTGGTGATGGTCATCTGCCCGCCGGGCTGGAGGCCCGACACCATGAGGGGGTTGAGGTTGGCGCGGGCGGCGTAAATACCCGCCGTCAGGCCCGCCGGGCCCGAACCCAGGATAAGAACCTTGGCATGGATGTTGTCGGTCATGATCCCTTCGCGGCTAGATTATCGACTGCGCCTAACATAGGAACCGGCGTGATCGAGGACAAGGCGCAAGGGTAACGATTCGGCGCGTTCCACCACCGCCCTTGAAATATTATTACCCTAATCGGCGAATCGGGCTAAACTCCGCGGCACCAGGGGCGCCGCGTGCCCCTCTCTTTGACCATCACTGGATCCAACCGGATGGCGCAGCGGGTCAGATTGGACCGGATCGACAGGCGGATCCTATCCGATCTTCAGGGCAATGGCCGCATGACCAATGTGGAGCTGTCGCGCCGCGCCGGCATTTCGGCGCCGCCCTGCCTGCGGCGCGTGCGGGCGCTCGAGGACTCGGGTTTCATCCGCGGCTATCATGCCGATCTGGATTCCGCCTCGCTCGGTTTCAACGAGATGTTCTTCGCCCTGGTGGGGCTCGATTCACAGGCCCAGGACGTGCTCTCGGCGTTCGAGGACGCGCTCGCCGACTGGTCGGAGATCAGGGAATGCCACATGATCCGCGGCGGCGGCGATTTCCTGCTCAAGATAGTGGCGCGCGACAAGCCCCACCGCGACGCGCTCACCATGCAGTTGACCGCCACCGATCACGTTGCCCGGGTGCAGACCCTGGAGACCATCCGCACCGCCAAGGATCTCTCCGGCGTGCCGGTCATGGCGGACGCCGACGCCGAGTGACGGCATCGTGCTCGCGGCACGGGGCCGGCCATCGGTATTTTCGTGAAAGATGATGGTGCCGCGGCCGCGCCGGCACCGGCGACCGCCGCGGGTTACTTGTAGCTGACCTTGACCACTTCGTAGCCCTTGGCCCCGCCCGGCGTGTTGATATCCACCGAATCGCCGCTTTGACGGCCGATCAGGGCCTTGGCCAGCGGCGAGGTCACCGACAGGCGTCCGGCGGAGATATCGGCTTCGTCCTCGCCGACGATTTGGTAGGTTGTTTCCTCGTCGGTGTCCTCGTCGGCCACGGTCACCGTGGCGCCGAAGCGGATGATCTTGCCGGACAACTGCGCGATATCGATCACTTCGGCGCGGGCGATCTTGTCTTCCAGTTCGGCCAGCCGACCTTCTATGAAGCTCTGTTTCTCGCGGGCGGAGTGATATTCGGCGTTCTCCGAGAGATCGCCATGGGACCGCGCCTCCTCGATCGCCTTGATGATCGCCGGGCGCTCCAGTGTTTTGAGCCGCTTGGCTTCTTCTACGAGGTCGTCATAGCCCCCGGTGGTCATTGGAACTTTGTCCATATCCTGTCTCAGTCTCGTTCTAACTGGTCCCGACACTGCCCTTGCGGGTGAAACAATCAACACCCGCCCCAAGAACCAATTCCCCGGAGTTTAGTGGCCTGTGCCTGGATATCCCGCCGCATGCGTGGAACAGGGGCCAATCCAGTGGCCCTTGCTGGCGACATTATATCCTAAGAACTTCCTGAAAAATAGGATTGCAAGGGCTCGACTTCAAGCCCTCCCGCCTTGAAGGCGGCGATCCCCTGGGTGGCGGCGCAGATGCCGGCCACGGTGGTATAGTAGGGAATCTTATTGACCAGGGCGGTGCGCCGGAGATCGAAGCTGTCGCGGATGGCCTCGGCGCCTTCGGTGGTGTTAAACACCAGTTGCACCTCGCCGTTCTTCATGGCATCGACGATATGGGGCCGGCCCTCCAGCACCTTGTTGATGATGTCGCAAGCGACACCCGCCCGATTAAGATAAAGCGCGGTGCCGCGCGTCGCGATCAAGCGGAAGCCGAGGGCCAGCAGCTCCTTGCCCGGCGCCACCATGGCCGCCTTGTCCCTGTCCTTGACCGAAATGAAGGCGGTGCCCTCGGTGGGCACTAAAGTGCCGCCGCCGAGCTGTGACTTGGCGAAGGCGCTGGCGAAATCGGGTCCGATGCCCATCACCTCGCCGGTGGATTTCATTTCCGGACCGAGGATGATGTCGACCCCGGGGAAGCGGGCGAAGGGGAAGACGGATTCCTTGACGGCCATGTGCTTGGGCGCGCCGTCGCCGGTGGCGAAGGATTTCAGCCCGAAACCCGCCAGCGGTTCACCCACCATCACCCGGGCCGCGATCTTGGCGATGGCAACGCCGGTGGCCTTGGCGACGAAGGGCACCGAGCGCGACGCCCTGGGGTTGACCTCGAGGATATAGACGGTGCCGTTCTTGACGGCGAACTGGATGTTCATGAGACCCACCACCTTGAGCGCGCGGGCGAGGATCGATGTCTGGCTGCGAAGATCGGACATGACCTTGGCCGACAGCGAGCGCGGCGGCAGGGAACAGGCCGAATCGCCCGAATGCACGCCGGCCTCCTCGATGTGTTCCATGATGCCGGCGATGACCACGGTGGCGCCGTCGGCGAGCGCGTCCACGTCGACCTCGATGGCGTCCTGGAGGTAGCGGTCCACCAGCACCGGGTTGTCGCCCGAGGCGCGCACGGCGTGGACCATGTAACGCGCCAGGTCGGCCTCGTCGTGGATGATTTCCATGGCCCGCCCGCCCAGCACGTAGGACGGGCGCAGCAGCACCGGATAGCCGATCCGCTTGGCGATGCGCCGCGCCCCGACCAGCGACGTGGCGATGCCGTTCTCGGGCTGCCTGAGGCCGAGCCGGCGCAAAAGCTGCTTGAACCGATTACGGTCCTCGGCGATGTCGATGGCGTTCTGGGAGGTGCCGAGGATGGGCACCTTCTCGGCTTCCAGCGCCTTGGCGAGCTTCAGCGGCGTCTGGCCGCCGAACTGCACGATGACGCCCAGCAACTCTCCCTTGGCCTGCTCGGTGCGGATCACTTCCAGCACGTCTTCCGCCGTCAGGGGCTCGAAATAGAGCCGGTCCGAGGTATCGTAATCCGTCGACACGGTCTCGGGATTGCAATTGATCATGATCGATTCGAACCCGGCTTCGCGCATGGCATAGGCCGCATGGACGCAGCAGTAATCGAATTCGATCCCCTGGCCGATGCGGTTGGGGCCACTGCCCAGGATCACCACCTTCTTGCGCGCCGACACGTCGGCCTCGCACATGGCGGGGCCCAGCCCGGCCCCTTCGTAGGTGGAATACATGTAGGGGGTGAGCGAGGGAAATTCGCCGGCGCAGGTATCGATGCGCTTGTACACCGGATGCACCTTGGCCCGAATCCGGGCGCGCGCCACCTGGGATTCGCTGAGCCCCGCCAGCTCGGCCAGGCGGGCATCGGAAAAGCCCTGGGATTTGAGCGCCTGAAGGCCGGCGGCGTCGCGCGGCAGCCCGCCCGCCCGGACGCCCCCTTCGGCGGCGACGATTTCCTCGATGCGGGCCAGGAACCAGGGGTCGAAGCGGCAGGCTTTTTGCACCTGGTCCACGGTGAACCCCTCGCGGAAGGCCTGGGCGATCACCAGCACCCGGTCGGGGCTCGGGGCCGCCAGCGCCTTGCGGATGGCGTCCATGCGGCCGGGCCCCTCGGCGCCGGGGATCTCCACCTCGTTGAGCCCGGTGAGCCCGGTCTCCAGCGAGCGCAGGGCCTTTTGCAGGGATTCCGAAAAATTCCGGCCGATGGCCATGGCCTCGCCCACCGACTTCATGGAGGTGGTCAGCAAGGGCGCGGTGCCGGGGAATTTTTCGAAAGTAAAGCGCGGCACCTTGGTCACCACGTAATCGATGGTGGGCTCGAAGGAGGCCGGGGTGACGCCGGTGATGTCGTTGGAGAGCTCGTCCAGGGTATAGCCCACGGCCAGCTTGGCCGCGACCTTGGCGATGGGAAAGCCGGTGGCCTTGGAGGCCAGCGCCGAGGAGCGCGAGACCCGGGGGTTCATTTCGATCACCAGCAGGCGCCCGGTCTCCGGGTCGAGGGCGAACTGGACGTTGGAGCCCCCGGTATCCACGCCGATCTCGCGCAGCACCGCGATCGAGGCGTTGCGCATGATCTGGTATTCCTTGTCGGTCAGGGTAAGGGCCGGGGCGATGGTGATGGAATCGCCGGTATGGATGCCCATGGGGTCCATGTTCTCGATGGAACACACGATGATGCAATTGTCCGCCTTGTCGCGGACCACCTCCATCTCGAACTCCTTCCAGCCCAGCACCGATTCCTCGACCAGCACCTCCGAGGTCGGCGAGGCGTCGATCCCGCCCAGCACGATATCCTCGAATTCGTCGCGGTTATAGGCGATGCCGCCGCCGGTGCCGCCCAGGGTGAACGACGGGCGGATGATGGCGGGTAGGCCGACCTCTTCGAGCGCTTCATACGCTTCGCCCAGGTCGTGGGCCAGGCGCGCGTGGGGGCACTCCAGGCCGATGCGCGCCATGGCCTCCTTGAACAGCTCGCGGTCCTCGGCCTTGTCGATGGCCTCCTTGGTGGCGCCGATCATCTCCACGCCGTATTTGTCGAGCACGCCGCGGGTGGCCAGGGTCAGCGCGGTGTTGAGCCCGGTCTGCCCGCCCATGGTCGGCAGCAGCGCGTCGGGCCGCTCCTTGGCGATGATCTTCTCCACCATCTCCGGGGTGATGGGCTCCACATAGGTGGCATGGGCCATCCCCGGATCGGTCATGATGGTGGCCGGGTTGGAGTTGACCAGGATCACCCGGTAACCTTCTTCCTTGAGCGCCTTGCAGGCCTGGACGCCGGAATAGTCGAACTCGCAGGCCTGGCCGATGACGATGGGCCCGGCGCCGATGATCAGGATGGATTTGATGTCGGTGCGCTTGGGCATTACAGGAACTCGTGGCGGTGGAGGACGTGGACGGTGGTGTTCACCGATACACCCCCTCCTCCCTTGTGGGGGAGGGATGGGGTGGGGGATGCCCTATGTTTCCCGAGATGCTTCCAAGGCCTTGCATATCGTCTGTGCGACACCGCCAATGTTCCCAAGTACGTCGTTGTTCCAGAAACGCAGAACCCGGAACCCCTGGGCTTCGAGCCATGCCGTGCGTACCGCATCTTTCTCCGTGTCGATGGCGTGCTGTCCGCCATCGACCTCGACCACCAGTTTCCGCTCGAAGCAGACGAAATCGGCGATGAAGCCGCCGATGGGCGTTTGGCGGCGAAATCTGTACCCTGCCAACTGCTTGTTCCGCAGGACCGCCCAGAGCTTACGCTCGGCGTCGGTCGGTCTTGCGCGTAGCGCGCGGGCTCTCTCGTTTGCCATTGCGTCAGGCCCTCCGAAATCGCCGTTGGAAAGATGCCCCCCACCCCGGCCCTCCCCCACGAGGGGGGAGGGGGACAAAGCGCCGAGGATTGTGGGGTGATTAAGCTATGCTTGGGCATCGCTCAGGCCTTCTCCATCATCGCGATGAAGCGGGCGAACAGGTAGTGGCTGTCCTGGGGGCCGGGCGAGGCCTCGGGGTGGTATTGCACCGAAAACACCGGCTTGCCGCGCACGGCCAAGCCTTCCAGCGACCCGTCGAACAGCGAGACGTGGGTCTTCTCCACGCCCTTGGGCAGGCTGTCGGCCACCACCACGAAACCGTGGTTCTGGCAGGTGATCTCCACCTTGCCATTGCGCAGGTCCTTGACCGGGTGGTTGGCGCCGCGATGGCCGAGGCCCATCTTCTCGGTCTTCGCCCCCAGGGCCAGGGCCAGCAATTGGTGGCCCAGGCAGATGCCGAACAGCGGCAGGCCGGCCGCCAGCAAACCCTTGATGGCGGGCACCGCGTAGGCGCCCGTCGCCGCCGGGTCGCCGGGCCCGTTGGACAGGAATACGCCGTCGGGCTTGCGCCTAAGGATGTCGCCGGCGGTCGCCGTGGCCGGCACCACGGTGACGCGGCAGCCGGCCTGGGCCAGGCAGCGCAAGATATTTCGCTTGGCGCCGAAATCCACCGCCACCACGTGGAATCGCCGCCGCGCGCCCTTGGCGTAGCCCGCGGCCCTGGACCAGGTGCCCCCGGCCCATGGATAGGGCTTGGCGCAGGTGACCTGCTGGGCCAGGTCCATGCCCTCCAGCCCGGGCCAGAGGGCGGCGCGCCGGGCCAGGGCGGCGATGTCGATGTTGCCCTTGGGCGCATGGGCCAGGGCGCCGGTGGGCGCGCCGAGATCGCGGATGCGAATGGTGAGCGCGCGGGTGTCGATGCCGGAAATACCCGGCAGACCATGGGATTTCAGCCAGCCATCCAGATGGCCCTTGGCGCGCCAGCTGGAAGGCGCCGTGATATCGGCCCGGATCACCAGGCCGAGCGCCGCCGGCGTGGCAGATTCCAGGTCTTCGTCGTTGGCGCCGACATTGCCGATATGGGGGAAGGTGAAGGTGATGATCTGGCCGGCGTAGGACGGATCGGTGAGGATTTCCTGATAGCCGGTCATCGAGGTGTTGAAGCAGACCTCGCCCACTCTGTGGCCGGCGGCACCCAGGCCCCGGCCCCAGAAGGTGGTGCCGTCGGCCAGCACCAGCGCCGCGGTGGCGCCCGGTGCCCGAGTCTTGGCCGCGGCCCGGAGATTGGCGGAGACGGTCTGCGCCGGCACGCCCGCGCGCGCGGAAACCATGCCCTCCTTGCGCGTCGCGCGCGCTGGGGGGGGCGTCTTTGCGGCTTTCGCCATGGGCTTTGGTCCCTTTTGGGGGCGTGGGGCGCGCCGGGCCATGACCACGCCCGGGCCTAAATTCCTGGTGTGATAAGCCAACGCCGTGGTGTCGTCAAGGATTATGCTTCATAATTTATTCTTAATAATCAAAGGTTTAAGAATTTTCTTGCCGTTGCCATTTTTGCCAAACTCCTGTAATGTCCCGCCTTTCCCACAGCCAATAGGTAGGCCATGCTTCGTCAGGAGATCAGCGAGGCGTTGAAGACGGCCATGAAGGCCAAGGATCGGCGGGCGACATCGACGTTGCGCCTGATCTTGGCCGCATTGAAGGACCGGGAGATCGCCGCCCGCGGCGAGGGCGACGACGACAGCCCCATTGCCGACGACGCCATCCTCGACATGCTGCAAAAGATGATCAGGCAACGCCACGATTCCATCGCCTATTTCGAAAAGGGCAACCGGCCCGACCTGGTCGCCCAGGAATCCGAAGAGATCGTCATCATCAACCGCTTCCTGCCCAAGCAGATGGACGAGGCGGAGATCACCCAAGCCATCGGCGCCGTGGTCGAGGAATTGGGCGCCACCACCATAAAAGACATGGGCCGAATCATGGGCGCCCTGAAGGAACGCTATGCCGGGCGCATGGATTTCGCCAAGGCGGCCCAGCGGGCCAAGGTGCGCCTCGGCGGCTAGGGCATTTTCCAGTCGAATTGAACCAATTGACCGGGATGATTTTCCCCCACCACTCGCGGCGATTGCCCCGGGCCGGTGATGGCGTTATGCTGGTTCCGCATCCCCGGGAAGAGAGGCGGCGATTTGTAAACCAAGAGCCGGTAGCGCCGCCCCATGAGTTTTTCACAACGGTTTTTAGATGAGATTCGCGCCCGCGTCGGCTTGGCCGACCGCATCGCGCGGAAGGTGAAACTGACCAAGCGGGGGCGCGAATTTTCCGGCCTCTGCCCGTTCCATAACGAGAAGACGCCGTCGTTCACGGTCAACGAGGACAAGGGCTTCTTCCATTGTTTCGGCTGCGGCGCGCACGGCGACGTGATCGGTTTCGTCATGCGCACGGAGAATTCTTCCTTCCCGGAGGTGGTCGAACGTCTGGCCGAGGAAGCGGGGCTCGAGGTCCCGGTGAGCAGCCCCGAGGAGCGCCGCCGGGCCGCGCAGGCGGTCTCCATTTACGGGGTGACGGAAAAGGCCTGCGCCTGGTTCGAGGCCACGCTCAAGTCGCCCGCCGGGGCCGTGGCGCGCGATTACCTCGCCGGCCGGGGCCTGGACCAAGAGGCCATAGCGCGCTTCCGCATCGGTTACGCGCCGGATTCGCGGGGTCGGCTCAAGACCGCGCTCATGGGCGGCGGGGTAACTGAATCGCTGCTGGTCACGGCGGGCCTTTTGGTCGTGCCCGAGGACGGGCACGCCAGCTACGACCGCTTCCGCGGCCGGGTGATCTTTCCCATCTTCGACCGCCGCGGCCGCCCGGTCGCGTTCGGCGGGCGGATCCTCGGCGAGGGCACGCCGAAGTACCTCAATTCACCGGACACGCCCTTGTTCCAGAAGGGGCACCTTCTCTACGGTTGGTCCCATGCGCTGAAGGGCGCGCGCGAATCCGGGACCCTGGTGGTGAGCGAAGGCTACATGGACGTGATCGCCCTTATTGGCGCCGGCATTCCCGCCATGGCGCCGCTGGGCACGGCGATCACCGAATCCCAGATCCTGGCGCTGTGGCGGGTGGTGCCCGAACCGGTGCTGTCGTTCGATGGCGACGCGGCCGGCGCCCGCGCGGCGATGCGGGCGGCCGAACGCGCCCTGCCGCTGCTCAAGCCCGGTTGCAGCTTCCGTTTCGTGACCCTGCCGCGCGGCGAAGATCCCGACAGCCTGGTGCGTTCCCGCGGGGCGCGCGGCATGGAATCCCTGATGGCCAGCGCCCGCCCGCTGGCCGACGTGATCTGGGACATGGAAACCAGGGGCCGCGCCGTGGATACCCCGGAACGCCGGGCGGCGGTGGACAAGGGGCTGATGAACCGCGCCCGCGCCATCGCCGATAAACAGGTCCAGGACTACTACGTGCGCGATTTCCGCCGCCGCCTGCGCGAGGCCTTCGCCGATTTCAGCCCCGTCGCCGGCGCCCGCAGACGCAGCCCGGGGGCCGGCTTGGGCCTGGGCGGCGTGCGCCGGCGCCTTGCCAGCGATCCCCTGATCGGCACCGAGGACGGCCTTGCCGAGGCGCGGGAGCGGGTGCTGGTGACCACCGTCCTCAACCATCCCGACCTGCTCGACGATATCGCCGAGGAGTTCACCGGCGCCGAGATCGGCAGCCATGAATTGAACAGCCTGCGCCAGGCGATCCTCGACGCCGCCGTCGCCAGGGCAGGCCTGGATGCCGAAAGCCTCGCCGGCGAGCTCGCCAGCCTTGGATTTGGGCGCCTGGTCGAAGGTCTGGTGGGTCCCCGGGCCCGGGTGCTCGATTGGTTCGCGCGGCCCCATGCGGCGCGGGACGACGCGCTCACCGGGTTCCGCGACGCCCTGGAACTGCACCACCGCTTCGGGGTGGGCAAGGCCGAGCTGGACGCTTGCGAATCCGCCTATGCCGCGGATCCCACCGAGGAAAACTGGGCGCGCCTTCAGGCGGTGAAGTTGGATCTCCAGACGGCGCTGGCCCATGAGGGGCGGCTGGAAGACTATGGCGCACCGGTGAAAGGGCTTCAAAATGGCTGAGAATCAGGTCTTTTTTCACTTAAACCTATTGAACTTCACACCTTTAGACCTTAAATCTCCTAGGCCGCATCGCGGGGACCCTTCCAAGGGGTGGCCGCGATACGGTTATCCGCGCCCGGTTTTGCGCGGAATTCTGGGTAATCACAGCGGGTGATGGGCCAATGGCGACCAAGATAGCGACCAAGATAGTGACCAAGATAGCGACCAAGAAACAGCAAAAGACCGTAGAGACGACCGACGACGCCCAGGAAGAATCGACACCGGAAGGTCCGGTCATCGATGCCCTTGGCGCCACCATCAAGAAGATGCTGGCCAAGGGAAAAGAGCGTGGCTACGTCACCTATGACGATCTCAATACCGCGCTGCCCCAGGACCAGTTCACCTCGGAGCAGATCGAAGACACCATGGCCCAGCTCAGTGAGATGGGCATCAACGTGGTCGAGAACGAGGAAAGCGAGGAGGCCACTACCCGCCCGCCCGCCGAGGAAGACCAGAAGTCCGGCAAGGCCAGCGGAAATTCCTCGGACGAGGAATACGGCCGCACCGACGACCCCGTGCGCATGTATCTCCGGGAAATGGGATCGGTGGAGCTGCTTTCCCGGGAGGGCGAGATCCGCATCGCCAAGCGCATCGAAGCCGGCCGCGAGGAAATGATCGGCGGCATCTGCGAAAGCCCGTTGACCCTGGCGGCGATCATCGATTGGCGTGCCGCCTTGAAGAACGACGAGCTTCTGCTGCGCGATATCATCGACCTCGACGCGACCTACGGCGGTGGCCCCGATGCCGCCAATAAGTCCACCGCGCCCCTTGGCGCGGCCCCGGCCAAGGACCCGGCCAAGGATGAGGACGGCGCGCAGAAGGCGGACCAGGGCGAGGGCGAGGCCAAGAAAGACGAAAATAAGGGTGAGGGCGAGACCGAGGACGATGAAGACGCGGAGGCCGAGGCCAACCTTTCGCTCGCCGTCCTGGAAGCCCGGCTCAAGCCACAGGTGCTGGAAACCTTCAACGATATCGCCAAGACCTATAAGAAGCTGATCACCCATCAGGACAAGCGCCTGACAGCCGTGCGCAAGGGCGAAAGCCTGACGGCGGCCTCCGATCGGCGCTATCAAAAGCTGACCGGCGAATTGATAGAGATGATGGAAAACGTCCATCTCAACAACGGCCGGATCGAGCAGCTGATGGACGAGCTCTATGGGCTCAACCGGCGCCTGGTGCAGAAGGAAGGCCAGCTCCTGCGCTTTGCCCAGAAGTGCCGGATCAAGCGTTTGGACTTTATCGAACGCTATTCGGGCAGCGAGATCGATCCCAACTGGCTCAGGCGCATCTCCCGGCTCAAGGACAAGAACTGGAAGGCCTTCGCCACCAGGCACCGGGCCGACATCAAGGAGATCCGCGCCTCCATCGCCGACGTGACCGACCGGTCCATGCTCGATATCAACGAGTTCAAGCGGATCGTCAACCGCGTCCAGAAGGGCGAGCGCGAAGCGGCGCGCGCCAAGAAGGAAATGGTGGAGGCCAATCTCCGGTTGGTCATTTCCATCGCCAAGAAATACACCAACCGCGGCCTCCAGTTCCTGGACCTGATCCAGGAAGGCAACATCGGCCTGATGAAGGCGGTGGACAAGTTCGAATACCGGCGCGGCTACAAGTTCTCCACCTATGCCACCTGGTGGATCCGCCAGGCCATCACCCGGTCCATCGCCGACCAGGCGCGGACCATCCGCATCCCGGTCCATATGATAGAGACCATCAACAAGCTGGTTCGCACCTCGCGCCAGATGCTCCACGAATTCGGCCGCGAGCCGACCCCCGAGGAGCTCGCCGAACGCCTGGGCATGCCGCTGGAGAAGGTCCGCAAGGTGCTGAAGATCGCCAAGGAGCCGATCAGCCTGGAGACCCCCATCGGCGACGAGGAAGACAGCCATCTCGGCGACTTCATCGAGGACAAGAACGCGGTCCTGCCGGTGGAGGCGGCGATCCAGTCGAACCTGCGGGAGACCACCACCCGGGTGCTTGCCTCGCTCACGCCGCGCGAGGAGCGGGTTCTCAGGATGCGCTTCGGCATCGGCATGAACACCGACCACACCCTGGAAGAGGTCGGCCAGCAGTTCTCGGTCACCCGGGAGAGGATCCGCCAGATCGAGGCCAAGGCGCTCAGGAAGCTCAAGCACCCCTCGCGCTCGCGCCTGTTGCGATCTTTCCTGGATACCTGACCCGCCGGGCCGAGCGATCCGGTGGACTTCCGCGGGATTCTCGGTTCACCTCTATCCTCGCTTTATATGCGCCCGGCCTTCGATCGGGCGGCGGTCCCCGCCATCGTCCGGTTCTATCTTCCCTTGTCCCGGGCCTGGGCCGCGGGCCTCGCTGCCCATGGCGACGCGAATGTTCTGATGTCCTTGGCCCCCGAGTTGGCGGGCAGGCCCCGTCTTGCGGCACGGGCGCTCCGGGGCCTCACCCCGAGGGCCGAGGAATTCGCCGACGCCACTAGCGCCTGGGAAGCGGCATTCTTCGGCGCGGGTGAACAGGACCCCGCCGGCCTTGCCCCCTTGGAAGAGCGCCGGTCGCGCGCTGCCCAGGCGTTGATGCTGGGGCGCCTCGATTTTCTCCCCGCCCATCTCATCAAGCGCTTTCCCGCCATGGCTTGGGCCACGGCCGGGCGCGAGGCGGTCGCCCGGCGCCATGGCCCAAGGTTGTTGGCGCCAGGGGCCGGCTTCCCACTCCCTGATGAACCGCCGGCCTTAGAGATGTCTCGCGTCATCGAGGGCCCGAAGTTCGATACCCACTGGCTGCGTGCACCAACGGCCCTCGGCGAGGGTGGCGATACCCTTTGGGCCCGGGTCGAGAGGCCCCGCGGGGCGGGGCCCCATCCGGTACTGATCTTCACCCACGGCGTCTTCATGGAAACCGAATTCTGGCAGGAGAAGAACAGTCCCGCCAAGAGCCTTGCGGCATCTGGCCTTGCCATGGTCCGCCCCGAAGGGCCCTTTCACGGCAGACGCCGGGTCGCGGGGTCATTCGGGGGAGAACAGGTGATGAGCCTCGGCCCCATGGGCCTGCTGGATTATTTCGAGGCCCATGTGCGGGAACTCGGCATTCTCACGGGCTGGGCGCACCAAACCTTCGGCGGGCCCGTCGCCGTGGGCGGCGTCAGCCTCGGCGCCTTGGCGGCCCAATTGGTCGCCAGCGCCGCCGGCCACTGGCCCGCCGCCATGCGTCCCGATGCCTTTTTCCTGGTAGCCACTAGCGATTCCATGGTGAGCGTGGCCATGGAAGGCAGCCTGCCCCGAGCGCTGGGCGCCCCACGGGTGCTTGCCGCCCATGGCTGGAACCGCAGAGCCCTCGAGCAATGGTCGCCCCTTCTGGACCCGGGCGAGAGGCCGGCGGTCGCCCCCGACAAGATCGTCATGGTGCTCGGCAAAAGGGATAGGGTCACCCCCTATGCCGAGGGCCAACGCCTGGTGCGCCGCTGGGGCGTGCCCCAGGGCAACGTATTTCTGCGCGATTTCGGCCATTTCACCACCTCCTTCAGCCTCTATGGCGACCCGGCTCCGTTGCTGCGCCTGCGTGCCATATTGGCGGCCGCCTGAGGGCCGGGGCGGGCGGGCGGCGGCGGGCTTGACCGGAGATTTGAGGGGAGTACCTTCGCCCCGGGCCCGTAGTTCAGGGGTTAGAACGCACCGCTCATAACGGTGTTGTCGCAGGTTCGAATCCTGCCGGGCCCACCACATCACGGCCGATCAGGGGAGGTGGTCATGGACGGTGAAGAAGCAACGAAGCCCCGCAAGGCGCGGGTCCTGGGGATCAATCACGTGGTGCTGGAGGTCGGCGATCTCGATCAGGCGCTCGAATTCTACGGGTCCATCTTCGATTACACCCTGCGCGGGCGCAGCGATCACAACGCCTTCATCGGTATGGGGGACCAGTTTATCCAACTGACCCTCTGCGACCGCGACGGCGGGCCGGACACCAAGCGCCATTTCGGCCTGGTGGTCGACGACCGCGATGGGGTCGTCGAGGCGCTCGCCGCGGCGGGGGCGGAACGGGTCGGCGAACGCCTCAATTTCCGCGATCCCTGGGGCAACCGCATCGAGGTGGTGTCCTATGCCGGCATCCAGTTCACCAAGGCCGATCATATCCTCGCCGGCATGGGCGTCGGCGCCATCGAGAAGACCGAAGACGCCATGAAAGAGCTTGCCGAGGCCGGCATGGCGCCGGGCGGCTCCTGAGCCGCTTCGGCGTCGGCGAAGGATCGAGACCGGTGACGGCGCGCGCCGTAAAGGCCGCCAACGTCACCGGCGGCGGGCGGCGGGTACTGCCACCCCCGGGTGGCCCGCGCCGCCCACCCGGGCCTGGTCTTGAAAAGCTCGGTCAACTGCCCGCACTAAAGTCAGGGCCCCGGGCGCCGTCAACTTTGAACCTGCCCTAAGGTGTCTCCGTGTCCGATGCTCCCCACGCCCCTCCCTTCCGTGCCGAGTTGATCGGCAGCCTGATCCGCCCCCCGGAAATCATGGCCGCCCGGGCCGCGCTCAAAGCCGGGCGTCTCGACGCTTTGGGCCTGCGCGCGGTGGAGGATGAGGAAATCCGCAAGGTGGTGGCCCTCCAGGAGGGGCTGGGTTTCAAGGTGGTGACCGACGGCGAGCTGCGCCGCCATTCGTATTACGACAGCTTCACCACCCACGGCATCACCGGCCTGCGCGAGGGGCCCGATATCGCCGGCGACTTCGCCTATCACGACAAAAGCGGCGATGAGATCGGCCAGCGGGTGCCCCAGATTTACGGCCGCGTGGCCTGGACCGGTCCCACCAATGTGGAGGATTACAAGTTCACCGCCGCTTGCGCGACGCAGGCCACGCCCAAGGTGACCCTGCCCGGACCGGCCTATATCCACTTCCGGGCGGGCCGCGCCAATATCTCGGCCGATGTCTATCCCAATCTCGACGACTTCTGGTCGGACCTGATCGCCGCCTATCACGCCGAGATCGGGGCCCTGGCCGAGGCCGGATGCCGCTACATCCAGATCGACGAGACCTCCATCGCCAAGCTCGGCGACCCGGATATCCGCGATGGCCTGGCCGCGCGCGGCGACCACTGGGAGGACCTGCTGGAGACCTATACCGACGCCATCAATGCCGTTGCCGACGGTGTTCCCGACGGCGTGGCGCTGGGCATGCACCTGTGCCGGGGCAACAAGTCCGGACACTGGCAGGCCGCGGGCGGCTATGACCTGGTGGCGGAAAAGCTGTTCCGCAAGCTCAGGATCAAATTCTATTTCCTCGAATACGATTCCGAACGCGCGGGCTCGTTCGCGCCGCTGGCCGCGGTGCCCGACGACAAGACCGTGGTGATCGGCGCCATGACCACCAAATCAGGCGAATTGGAAAAGGCGGAGGCGCTCAAGGCGCGGATTCAGGAGGCCAGCCGCTACGTCTCCCTGGACCGGCTGTGTCTCTCGCCGCAATGCGGATTTTCCAGCAACGTTGATGGGGTCATGGGGCTTGATGAGCAGCATGCCAAGATGGTGCGCCTGAGGGAAGTGGCGCGCGACATCTGGGACGACGCCTGAGGGATCCGGCCCCGTTCGCGCCCCGGCGGCGGTCACAGACAGGCGTTGGCGTTCCGGGCCTGTTTGACCATGAGATCGGGCAGACGGGCGGCGATGGCCTGGGCATCCGCCTGCAGGGCGGACAGCTCGGTCGCGCGTTCTTCGATGCGGGGCTCCATGCAGAATAGCGTCTCCACGTCCTGGTCATCGACCGAGACCAGGGTGACCTGCCAGACTGCCTTGATAGCGCCGGTGAGGCGCAGGTCGTGGAGGCATTGGCCGAGGAGACCCAGATGGACCTGGGATTCGGCGCGGAACCAGACCTTGGGCGTCTTCCACAGCTTGCCGTCGGGCCCGTTATGTCCTTCGCAAGACCAACAGGTGTCGAACACGCCAAGCCGGTTGACTTCGAAAACCAGCGGCGCGATGCCATTTTCAATGGGGTAATTTTCCGGGTCGCTGGAAAGCGCCTGGGGGATATTGGGGCAATGCCGGGGGCAATCCCGGGGCCGGTCGAGAGGACAAGTGAGCCACAGGGCGCCGGCGCGCCCGCGCTTCCCTTGAGCAGGGGTTCGATATGCCGCCGCAAGGCTTCCGTCCTGCCCTGATCCAAGGTCCGCCGGTCGATTTTCATGCTTGGTCTCGCCTTTGAGACACCCACGCGATGGACGCCGCGGCCGCGCCATGATCCACGCACGGGCGGGGATCAAGGGCAATCGGCCCGTACCCGATTTATCATCTTGGGATTAAAAAAAGGTGAGCGCGGGGATGCCCGGCTAAAATCGTCGTCAGGCGGCAGGTTCGCGGCCGTGCGCCAAAAGGGCGGCCTCGGTGCGGTTTCTCACCTTCAAGAGTTTGAGGATGGTGGAGACGTGAATCTGTACGGTGCGCGGTGAAATGCCGAGGGTTTCGGCGATATCGACATTGCGCTTGCCCATGGCGATCAAATCCAGCACCTGGCGCTGGCGTGGGGTCAGGACGGAGATGGATTCGCTGGGGGCATGAAACGGGAACCTGGCGCCTTCCTCGGCCAGGCCCGCCGGCATGTCGCGCAGGCCGGCGGGCAGCCAAATGTCGCCCTCACAAACCCTTTGTAAGGCCCGGGTCAATTCATCGGGCGAGGACGACTTGAGCACGTAGCCCGAGGCGCCTTCTGCCACGGCATCCAGGGCCAGGCGGCGGGAAGCGGCGGAGGTGACGATCAGAATACGAACTTTCGGTGCGGCCTGGTGAAGTTTGCGTAGCGCGGATATGGGGTCTATGCCATCGAATTGAAAATCGAACAGGCAGAGGTCGATCCTTCTCTTGCCGGCTAAAATTTTGGCGGCGTCATCGAGGGTCGATGCCTCGACCACCTCGGTGTTGGTATCCAGTGAGGTCAGAAACTGTTCCAGGCCCCGCCTCGCAACCCAATGATTGTCGACGATCAAAATTCGCAAGACTCTATTCTCCCATCATGTGGTGGGTAAGGGGGCACACGCGTTCACATAAATTTCTAGTATCATGAGGTATATCCGCAGCAATATATAGCAGTTTTCTATCCTATAATATGCACTAGGCCATAATGCGGAAGAAAAAAGCGGATAAATCTCATAGCCCCTGGTTCGTTCCTTGATCTGATGGTGAAATTAGACATGGCGTGATGAGCACCCTATGCGGTTTCATTAATTTCTTCGGATAGGTCTATTTAAAAGCTGGGGCTTCCATGGGACCGGAACCGGGGGGACCGGAATCGGGGGGACCGGAACCGGGCGGTGGTGGAATAATCCGGCCGCGGTCCTTCCGCGCCGACGCGGAATATTTTTTTCAACGCCCGGGCGCGCGACGCCACGATCTAAACATTCGTCCCAGGGGAAGGATGACGACCGCCGCAGCGTGGGAAAACGGGGGCCTTCTGGGCACCGCGGAGCCGACATAAGCCATTGATGAAAATAAATATAATAGCATACAAAGATATTTTATAGGTTATTACAACTAGTATATAAATATTATACATAAGAATATAAGGCTCAAATCCAGTAATTAATAATAAATGTATCTAAAATCATATGTATTTAGGAGGTATTTAAGCCTTTATTTACCTTCTTCTCCTAAAACGCGACCTAAGTTTTTTGCTTTTAAGCCCATGACCGGACCCATGTGGCCGGACCCATGTGGCCGGACGCATGGATCAAGCGGATGATCCCGGTGTCATCCTCACCATGAAAGGAAAGAAACATGTTTATGGATGGTTCCGCAGCCAGGGAAAATTCCCATCGAGGCTTGGCCAACCGTCTCCTGGTGGCGGCCGAGTGATAGCGAACACCAGCGTGGAATTCTCAACACCCTAACTTACGGAGAACGATGAAATGAAGAACTTCCTAGCCAGGAAAACCGGCGCCGGCACGTCCATGAAGGTTGGCACGAAAGTGATGTTGACCGTCGGCTTTTGCCTCGCGGTGTTGCTGACCGTCTCGGTCACGGGCATCTGGCAAATGCAGAAGATCGGCGCTGAGATCGAAGGGATCGCCGAGCGCGACATTCCCCTCACCGAAGCGGTGACCAACATTACCATCCACCAGCTCGAGCAAGCCATCAACTTCGAGCGGACCTTGAGGTACGGCCAGGAAATGGCGACTCACGCCCCCGCGCGAAAGGAATTCGAAACCGCGGTCACTAAATTCGAGGAACTGACCGCCAAGATCAACAAGGAAATCAAGGCAGGCGAAAAGATCGCCAAACACAACATGGAATTCGCGCAGACGGCGGAGGCGAAGGCCGAGTTCAAGCATGTGCTCGCGGTCCTGGAGAAGGTCGAGAAAGAGCATGCGGACTTCGAGAACCACGGGATCAAGGCATTCAAGCTGATTCTCGCCGGCGACATGGAGGCTGCCTTGAAGCTCTCGGTGGCCATCGAAGCGGAAGAAGAGCAACTCGATCACGAGCTCGAGGCGTTGCTGACCGAGATCGCTAAATTCACCGCGAAGGCGGCGAAGGCGGCGGAAGAGCACGAGCAATTCGCCATGTGGCTGTTGTCGATCATTTCCCTCGCCGGCCTCTTGATCGCGTCCACACTCGCGTTTTTCGTCGTCAAGCGGAGTATCCAGCGGCCGTTGAGGGAGGTCGTCGGCGCGCTGGAGGCGCTGATCGCCGGCGACACATCGGTGGAAATCATCGCCCGGGCCGACGACGAGATCGGCGCCGTCGCCAACGCCCTGGCAAGCTTCAAGGAAAACATGATCAAGATGAAGAAAATGGAAGAAGAGCGCGCCGAGGCCGAGAAGAAGGCCGAGGAGGAGAAGCGCCAGCAGCAGCTCAAAATGGCCGACGATCTGGAGGCCAGCGTCAAGGAGATCGTCGAGGGCGTCTCCTCCGCCGCGACGGAAATGGAATCGACGGCCCAGTCCATGTCGGCCAGCGCCGAGCAGTCGACGCAGCAGTCGGCGACGGTCGCCGCAGCCGCGGAACAGGCCTCGTGCAACGTCGCGACGGTCGCCACCGCGGCCGAGGAGTTGGCGTCCTCGATCGAGGAGGTCGGCCGTCAGGTCACCCAGGCGACCAAGATCGCGAGCAAAGGGGTCGAAGAGGCCGAGAAGACCAACGCCAGTGTGCAGGGCCTTGCCGAAGCTGCCGAGAAGATCGGCGCCGTGGTCGAGCTGATCAGCGACATCGCCAGCCAGACCAATCTTCTGGCGCTCAACGCCACCATCGAGGCGGCCCGCGCCGGCGACGCCGGCAGGGGCTTCGCCGTGGTGGCTTCCGAGGTCAAGTCCCTGGCCGCCCAGACCGCCAAGGCGACCGAGCAGATCGGCAGCCAGATCAGCGCCATCCAGGGGGCGACCGAGGAATCGGTGACGGCCATCGGAGGGATCGCCGGGGTGATCCGTGAGCTGGACGAGATCGCGGCGGCGATCGCGGCCGCGGTCGAGGAGCAGGGCGCCGCGACCCAGGAGATCGCCCGCAACGTCCAGGAGGCGGCGAAGGGTACCGGCGAAGTCTCGAGCAACATCGACGGGATCTCCAAGGCGGTGGCGGAAACCGGCGCGGCCTCGGGTCAGGTGCTCTCGGCCACCCAGGAGCTGTCGGAGCAGGCAACGCGGATGACCGACGAGATCGACAAGTTCCTCGCCGATATCAGATCCGCCTGATCGCCCACGCTTGCACGGGACCGGGGCTTTCCCGGTCCCGTCACACATTCGGCGGGTTCATCCCCGCGGGACCCGGTCGCACCGATGGTGCGGCCGATATTTTGGCCGCCGCGGGCCGCCCGGCGGGGGTACGAAATCACCCTGGTCAATGGTTCAAATTGGCCGGGTAATGCTCTAGTTTGCACCCTGCAATCTTCACCGCAAGCGAGACTCCATGGCGTCCAACCAATACATCTACGTGATGCGCGGCCTGACCAAGGTCTATCCCGGATACCGCGAAATCGTCAAAGACGTGACCCTGGCCTTCCTGCCCGGCGCCAAGATCGGCGTGTTGGGCGCCAACGGGTCGGGGAAATCGACCCTGCTGCGGATCATGGCCGGCATCGACGGGGAATTTTCCGGCGAGGCCCGGGCCGCCGAGGGGATTCGGGTCGGTTATCTCCACCAGGAGCCCGCGCTCGATCCTAAGAAGGACGTGATGGGCAACGTGGAAGACGGCGTCGGCGAGGTGCGCGACCTGCTCGAGCGATTCGAGACCGTCAGCGGGCGTTTCGCCGAAGAGATGAGCGAAGACGAAATGAACGATCTGCTCGCCGAACAGGGGGAAATTCAGGAGAAGATCGAGGCGGTGGACGGCTGGGCGTTGGAGCGCCGGGTGGAGATCGCCATGGAGGCGCTGCGCTGTCCGCCGCCGGGCGCCGACGTGACCACCCTGTCGGGCGGCGAAAGGCGCAGGGTCGCTCTCTGCCGGCTTTTGTTGAGCCAGCCCGATCTCCTTCTTCTGGACGAGCCCACCAATCACCTGGATGCCCAATCCGTGGCCTGGCTCGAACATTTCCTGGCCGATTACCGAGGCACGGTGGTGGCCGTCACCCATGACCGCTATTTTCTCGACAACGTCGCGGGGTGGATCCTCGAGCTCGACCGGGGCCGGGCGCTGCCCTTCGAGGGCAACTATTCCGCCTGGCTCGAGGCCAAGGAAAAGCGGCTCGCCCAGGAGGCGCGCGAAAGCACCGCCCGGACCCGCGTGATCGCCCGGGAATTGGAATGGATTCGCGCCACCCCGGAAGCCAGGCGCACCAAGTCCCAGGCCCGGGTCAACGCCTATGAACAGCTGGTGTCCGAAGCCGAGCGCCGGGCGCCCGGCAGCGCCCAGATCATCATCCCGCCGGGGCCCAGGCTCGGCAACGTGGTGGTGGAGGCCAAAGGCCTGACCAAGGGGTTCGGCGACAGGCTGTTGATCGAAGACCTGGATTTCCGCTTGCCGGCGGGCGGCATCGTCGGCGTCATCGGTCCCAACGGCGCCGGGAAGTCGACCCTGATCAACATGATCACCGGCCAAGACACGCCCGATTCCGGAACCTTGCGCCTGGGTGAAACGGTCAAGCTCGGCTATATGGATCAATCCCGCGACGCGCTTGCGGCGGAGGCCACGGTGTGGGAGGAAATATCGGGCGGTGAGGAGGAGGTCACCCTGGGCAAGCAAAGCATGGCGTCGCGCGCCTATGTGGGGACCTTCAATTTCCGTGGCGCCGACCAGCAGAAGTTGGTCGGCCAGTTGTCGGGCGGAGAACGGAACCGGGTCCACCTGGCGAAAATGCTGAAATCCGGGGCCAACCTCCTATTGCTCGACGAGCCCACCAACGATCTCGACGTCGATACCCTGCGGGCCCTGGAAGAGGCGTTGACGGATTTCGCGGGTTCGGCGGTGGTGGTGAGCCATGACCGCTGGTTCCTGGATCGTATCGCCACCCATATCCTGGCCTTCGAGGGCGATAGCCATGTCGAGTGGTTCCAGGGCAATTACGCCGATTACGAGGCCGACCGCAAGCGCCGGCTGGGAACCGACGCCGCCCAGCCCCACAGGATCAAGTACAAGCCCCTGTCACGCGACTAGAGCATTTTCCAGTCAAATTGAACCATTTGACCGGGATGATTTCCCCCCAAGGTTAGGCGCGTGTCGCGTGTCATGCGAAGCGTGCATCCGCGTGTCATGCGAAGCGTGCATCCGCACGTCATGCGAAGCGTGCATCCGCACGTCATGCGAAGCGTGCATCCGCACGTCATGCGAAGCGTGCATCCGCACGACATGGGAAGCGTGCATCCGCACGTCATGGGAAGCGTGCATCCGCACGTCATGCGAAGCGTGCATCCGCACGTCATGCGAA
>SMXQ01000114.1 GCA_004356985.1 Alphaproteobacteria bacterium
CCGGACCTCGCCGATCCGGCGCGCCAGCGCCGTCACCGACGCGGTGCCCGCGAGCCCGGAGAGGCCGAGGCTGGCGACCATCACGCCGATCAGCGTCCCGGTGAGCCCGATTTCCTTCATGTAGGCGATGAAGAATGAACTTTGGATCGCGCCGGCGGAGATGTTGAGCACCGATCCCGCCGCGACCACGGCCACGATGGGGATTCCGAGCAGCGCGAACGCCCGGGTGTAGTCCTCGAGGCGCGGCAGCAAGTCGCGTAGCCTGAAGCGCCCGGCATCGACGCCTTGCGCTGTCTCCGCCGTGCCATTGCCGCGCGGCAGCATCAAGGCGGCGGCCATGAACAGCATGGCCCAGAGCAAGGTCACGCCGAAGCCGCCCCAGGGGCCGAACGCGTCCCACATGACGCCCGCCAACACCGGGCTGATCAAATGGCCGAACCGATTGCAGAAGGTCACCCGCCAGGTGAGCGACGGATCGCTCCGGGTCAGCTGTCCCACCAGGGTCTGGGCGCCGACCCAGTTCATGGTCGAGGTCAGCCCGATGACCAGGTTCAGGATCCCCGCCACCCAGATCCAGGGCAACAACGGGAACACCACCGGCACGATCAGGCCGATCACGGCGAAGAACAGCATGACCTGGCGCGCGCCCAGCCGGTCCATCAGCACGCCGCCGTGAATCGACAGCAGGAACGGCAGCAGTGATCGCGCGCCGATGACGATGCCAAAGGCGAAGGCCGACGGATCGAGAGAGAGCGCCCAGAGCGGGATGACGACGTTGGTGGCGCCGTCGGCAAACAGGCCCGAGCCGTAAATGGCCAGCCGCGCACGCAGGGGGATTTTCTTGGCCGTTGTCTCAGTCATTGACCGACTTTCTTCACGGGTGCCCAAGTTCGCAGTCTAGATATATCCTTGGGCAGGAATAATCTTCGTTTTAGGTTATCTGTGGACACGGGGTTGTCGGGCCGCGGCCGACGGGGCCAAAGGATTCCCTTTGTGCTATTTTCGTCGGTACCCGAGAGGCACCATCTTGGAAAATACTCTAGATGTGACATTTCCGTTTAGCACCCATCCATGACTGGGAGATTGGCAATGACCATAGAGCTGGATCACACCATCGTCCCGTCCCGGGACAAGGAGGCGGCGGCGCGCTTCTTTTCGCGCATATTCGGGCTCAGCTACGAAGGGCTCCATTCACATTTTGCACCGGTCAGAGTCAACGACCGTCTGACCATCGATTTCGACGACGCCAGTGAATTCGATCACCACCATTACGCCTTCAAGGTGAGCGAAGAGGATTTCGACGCCATATTCGGACGCATCCAGGTTGAGGGCATCCCCTACGGCAGCGGGCCCGGCTCGTCGAAAGACATGGAGATCAACCACCGGCGCGGCGGGCGCGGGGTATATTTCCGCGACCCCGACGGCCACCTGCTGGAGCTCTTGACCGCGTAACCCTCCCGCGCGGCTTGGCACGGCCATGGATCGGATCGGGCCGGAGGGCCGTGCCTGAGCTTTGCCTTGCGGCCACCCATGGCCAAAAACGGATTTGTCGCTTTATACTGCGCCCGACGATCAACTGAAGGACGCCCACCATGGATACCGCCGACAAGGTCGCCCCGTTCAGCGTCACTTCGCTCGATGACCTGGCCGAGATCTACCACGCGCCGCTGGCCACCGCGGTCACCAAGGAAACCGACCATGTCACCGAGCCGGGGCGTGCCTTCATCGCCGCTTCGCCGTTCTTAATGCTGGCGACGGCCGGCCGGGCGGGAGTCGATTGTTCGCCCAAGGGCGACGTGCCGGGCTTCGTGCAACTCCTCGACGACCGCACGATCGCGATCCCCGACCGGCCGGGCAACAACAGGATCGACGGGTTGAAGAACATCATCGACAATCCCAGGGTCGGGATCATCTTCATGGTGCCCGGTTCCAATTCGACCTATCGGGTCAACGGCACGGCCAGGATCAGCACCGACCCCGGCCTGCTTGGCCGGTTCGAGGTGCGCGGCAAGCTGCCGCGCACGGTGATCGTCGTCGCCGTGGAGGTGGCATTCAGCCACTGCCCCAAGGCCTTCGTCCGCGCCAAGCTGTGGGATTCCGGCAGAGAAATCCCGCCAGGTCATGTTCCCACCCACGGCGACTTCGCTGCCTACCGCGACGGCGGCGACAAGGCCTATGCGGAAAAATACGATGTGGAATACGCGGAGCGCATGAAAAGCCGGCTTTACTGAGCCCGGGAGAACTTCGGCGCAATTGGACCATATCGATCCGCGTGCCGATCTTCACCACGCCAATCGTCATGGCGCCATGGAAGGGGCTGCGGCCCCCTTCCAATTTCGGACATGGTGCGGACACGGCCCCAACGGCCAGCATGGATCATCCGCTTAACCCCTTGGAAAAAATGGAGGGCCGGGAGGGAATTGAACCCTCGACCCGCTGCTTAAAAGGCAGCTGCTCTACCACTGAGCTACCGGCCCCGCGCCGCGGGTTCCTTGGCTTCGCGCGGCCCTCTTTATCACTTTGCCAGGGGGCTGGAAAGCCAAATTAGGCCCCCCGCCGGGCGGCCATGGCGAAGGGTGGGAAAAATTCCGCGGGCTTGCGCGCCGCCGTTGCTAGGCCGCGTTCTCCCATTTTCCGAGACCGATTTCCCAGCCCTTGGTCTTGGAGAGATCGACGCCGTTGCCTTCGGGATCGCGCACCCGGTATTCCGCGTAAGGCCGGGCGGCGGGCCGCGGCGCGGTCTCGGTTTCCTTGGCGAAGTTTTCCAGTTTCTGCTCGATGTCGTTCACCAGGAAGCCGATATGGTTGACGCCGAAGCGTTGTTCGTGGCCTTCCGCAGACCCGTTGTAATAGGGGTGGATGGCGAGGTTGGTGAACCCGTCGCCGGCGAAGCGGTTCTTGCGGTTGTCGCGGCGGCGCTCGAAGGAGGTGCCCAATTCGCGGAAGCCGAACAGCTCGGAATAGAATTCGAGGACAAGGGTGGGATCGATGGCGTTGTAAGCGATATGGGCCAGGCGCGGGTGGCGCAAGGTTTCCCCGCCGACGCCGAAATCGCCGGTCGAAAGAGAGACCGCGCGGCATTCGGGATCGTAAATGCGGACCTCGCCGAAATGAAGGCCGCCGCCTTCCTCGATGACTTCGCCCCGGGGCGCGCGGTCGAGATACTTGGTGATCACCCGGTCCATGTCGTCGACCTGGAGACCCACATGGTGGAGACCGATGGTGTTGTCCGGTTCACCCAGCTCCATGCGTGCCTTCAGGAAGGTGATGTTGTAAAAGCCGTCGGTGAGGGACACGTCGCCTTCGTTGGAGCGTCCCAGTTCCTCGAGTTCCAGATGGCGGATGTAGAAGTCGGCCATCATGTCGGGATCTTCGGAGAGATATGCGAGATAGCGCAACCGTCCGGTGGTCATGGTCCATCCTCCAACGATTTGTTTTGATCGAATGACGCAATACTAGGCTTAAGGCGCCCGGTTGGTAAACCGCCTAACGGGCAAGGGGCTCAGGCGCCCTTGAGGCGCGCCTTGAGCTTTTGCGCCACGGCGGGCGTGACGAACTGGGATATGTCGCCGCCGAGCCGGCAGATTTCCTTGACGAAGCGCGACGAAATGAACTGGCAATTGTCCGCCGCCATGAGAAAGACGGTTTCCAGCGCCGGCGCCAGGCGCGAATTCATGCCCACCATCTGGAATTCGTATTCGAAGTCGGAAACCGCGCGCAGCCCCCGCAGGATCAAGCCCGCGCCCACCTCTTGGGCGAACGACACCAACAACCCGTCGAACGGCCTGACCTCGATGCGGGTGCCGGTGTCCTCGATGCCGCCGATGTCGCCTTCGACCATGGCCAGGCGGTCTTCCAGGGAAAACAACGGGTTCTTGCCGTCGTTGCCGGCGATGGCGACGATCAGGTGATCCACCACCCGGGTTCCCCGGCGGATGATGTCGAGATGCCCCAGGGTGATGGGATCGAAGGTGCCGGGATAGACGCCGATGCGCGGCTCAGCCATCGTCCTTCCCTTGGCTATTACCACCCGCGGCGCCCTCTTCGCCGCCGGCGGCATCATTATCGGGGGCTTGGTCGTGGTCCGGGGCACCGTCGGTGCCGTTCTCTTCGCCGTAGTCCGCGCCGTTCCCCTCTTCCCCTTCGTCTCCCTCTCTCTCTCCCTCTCCCACGTCGATCAGGTGGGCGACCGAAACCACGCGCTCGTCTTTGGCGATGCGGAACAGGGTCACGCCCCGGGTGGTACGGCCGGCGATGCGGATGTCGGCCACCGGCGTGCGGATCAGCTTGCCGCCGTCGGTCACCAGCATGATCTGGTCGTCGGCCTCCACGGTGAACGCCGCCGCCACGAGCCCCTTGGCGGTATCCAGTTTCATCAGCTCGATGCCCTTCCCGCCGCGCCGGGTGACGCGGTATCCATAGGCCGAACTGCGCTTGCCGAACCCGCTGTCGGCGATGGTGAGAAGGAATTGCTCGTCGGCCTCGAGGGCGGCGAAACGTTCCGGGGACAGCGCCTCGGCGCCATTTTCCATGCCTTCCTCGGCTTCGGCCCCGTTCGAAGCGCCCTCTTCGCCCTCGGCGTCTTCGCCGGTGCCGCGCCTCTGTGCGTTGGCCTGGCGGATATAGGCCGCGCGTTCAACCGCATCGATCGCCGTGTGTCCCAGGATCGACATGGAAATCACCGCGTCGCCTTGGCCCAGGCGGATGCCGCGGTTGCCGGTGGAATTGCGCCCGGAAAAGACCCTGACCTCGGTGACCGGGAAACGGATGCACTTGCCGCCGCGGGTGGCCAGCAGAGCGTCCTCGTCCTCGGAGCAGGTCCGCACGCTGATCAGCCGGTCGCCTTGGTCCAGCTTCATGGCGATCTTGCCGTTGGCCATGATATTGGTGAAGTCGGACAGCCGGTTGCGCCGGACATTGCCCGAAGCGGTGGCGAACATGACGTGGAGATCGCCCCAGCCGTCCTCGTCCTCGGGCAGCGGCATGAGGGTGGTGATGACCTCGCCTTTCTCCAGCGGCAGCAGGTTGACGAACGCCTTGCCGCGCGCCTGGGGGGTTCCCAGCGGCAGGCGATAGACCTTTTCCTTGTAGACGATGCCGCGCGAGGAAAAGAACAGCACCGGCGTATGGGTGTTGACCACGAAGACCTGGGCGACGAAATCCTCTTCCCGGGTGCTCATGCCGGCGCGGCCCTTGCCGCCGCGGCGCTGGGCGCGGTAGACCTTCAGCGGCACCCGCTTGATATAGCCGTTGTGGCTGACCGTCACCACCATGTCCTCGCGCTGGATCAGGTCCTCGATATTGACCTCGGCCTCGGATTCGACCAGTTCCGTGCGGCGCGGTGTCGCGAACTCTTCCCTGATCTTCAGAATCTCGTCCCTGAGCATCCCGCGCAGTGTATCCCGCGATGCCAGGATGCCGAGGAATTGGCTGATCTCGGCGCAAACCTCGCGCAGTTCCCCGGCGATCTTGTCGCGCTCGAGCCCGGTCAGGCGGTGCAGCCTCAGTTCCAGGATCGCCCGTGCCTGGGCCTCCGACAACTGGTAATTGCCGTCGACGACGGTCCGGCCCGGTTCGTCGATAAGCTCGATCAAGGGCGCCACGTCCTTGGCCGGCCAGGACTTGGTCATCAGGTTCTCGCGGGCCGCCTGGGGGTCCTTTGCGGCGCGGACCAGGGCGATGATGTCGTCCAGATTGGCCACCGATATGGCCAGCCCGACCAGGATATGGGCCCGGTCCCTGGATTTGTTGAGGTAAAAGATGGTGCGCCGGGTGATCACCTCTTCGCGGAATTCGATGAACGCCGTGAGGATGTCCTTCAGGTTCATCATCTCCGGCCGTCCCGCCCTCAACGCCAACATGTTGACGCCGAACGTGGTTTGCAGCTGGGTGTAGCGGAACAACTGGTTGAGCACCACTTCGTGGATGGCGTCGCGCTTAAGCTCGATGACCACCCGCACGCCGTGACGGTCGGATTCGTCGCGAAGTTCGGAAATGCCCTCGACCTTCTTGTCGCGGACCACTTCGGCGATCTGTTCGATCATCCGCGACTTGTTCACCTGGTAGGGAATTTCGCTGACGATGATGGCCTCGCGGTCGCGGCCCAGGGATTCGATCCTGGTCCGCCCGCGCATGACCACCGAACCGCGCCCGTCATGCAGCGCGCTGTGGATGCCGACTTTACCGTAAATGATGCCGCCGGTCGGGAAATCGGGGCCGGGGACGCATTCCATGAGCCGATCTATGGAGGCATCGGGGTCGTCGAGCAAAATGCAGCAGGCATCGATGACTTCGCCGAGATTGTGGGGCGGGATATTGGTCGCCATGCCGACGGCGATGCCGCTGGCGCCGTTGACCAAAAGGTTCGGATAACGGGCCGGAAGCACCATCGGTTCGCGCGACGTGTTGTCGTAGTTTTCCTGGAAATCGACGGTGTCCTTGTCGATGTCCTCCAGCAGTTCATGGGCGGACTTGGCGAGCCGGGCCTCGGTGTAGCGCATGGCCGCCGCCCGGTCGCCGTCCATGGAGCCGAAATTGCCCTGCCCGTCGATAAGCGGCAGGCGCATGGAGAAAGTCTGGGCCATGCGCACCATGGCGTCGTAAATGGCGCTATCGCCATGGGGGTGGTATTTGCCCATGACGTCACCCACCACGCGGGCCGATTTGTGGTAGCCCCGGTTCCAGTCGTACCCCTGTTCCTTCATGGCAAAGAGAATCCG
>SMXQ01000115.1 GCA_004356985.1 Alphaproteobacteria bacterium
GCCCAGGACCGTGCCCGGGAGGAGGCCCGCGCGGCCCTGGGGGTCGCCGCCGCCGGCGCCGGGCATCTGGAGTCGATGCCGTACGTCAGGCAGGTCATAGAGGAGGCCATGCGGCTTTACCCCCCGGTGGGGCTGCTGGCGCGAAACACCCGCGAGCCAGATATTTTGGCGGGACGCGAGGTCCTGCCAAAGGACGTGATTTTTCTTCCTATTTATGCCCTCCACCGCCACGAAATGTGGTGGGACCGCCCCAACGAGTTCAACCCGGAGAATTTTTCTCCCGCGGCGATTGATGGCCGCGACCGTTTCCTCTACCTGCCCTTCGGCGCCGGGCCGCGCGTCTGCGTCGGCGCGAACTTCGCCATGATGCAGGCGCAGATCATCCTGGCGACCCTGATCGCCCGATTCCACTTCGAACCGGGGACCAGGCGGGCGCCGGTGCCCACCATGTCCATGACGGTGCGGCCCGACAACGGCGTGTGGTTGAAATGCAAGGGCATCTGAGGGGACCATGCCCGGACGAACCGCCATTGGCCCAGCCTTGACAATGCCGGCCCCCCTGCCGGCGGCGGATCGGCCATAGGCCCATGGCGTGTTTCGTCTATGTCTTGGGAAGCGGGGGCAAAGGCGGATACCGCACCTATGTCGGTTGGACCACCGACCTGGATAGGCGTCTCGGCGCCCATAATTCTGGCACCGGCGCGCGTTCGACCCGAGGGCGCAAATGGGTTCTTCTCTATGCCGAGCGTTACGCCGTTCGGCAAGAGGCCATGAGCCGGGAATGGCACCTCAAGCGGGATCGGCGCTTTCGCAAAAGTTTGGCCCCCACCGACGACTGATGCCGCGCGGGCTTGTTAACTTGATGACCCGAAGCGGGCATTCCATGGTTTATGAGGTTCCGCGAATGTGTGCCGAAAGCTGGTGGTTCCAGTACAGGAAGTATGAATCGCCGCTGGCTCAATCGGCGAAGCCGAACAGCCGTGCCGGATTGTCGACTAAGATCTTGTTCCGAATCGCCTCGTCGGGCGCGTAATCGAGCATCAGGTCGAGCAAACGCCCGTCATTGGGCGTCTGGCCGAGGACGAAAATATTCGAATGGGGCCAGTTGGTGCCCCACATCAGGCGGTCGGGCGCGACATCGATCAAGGCATGGGCGAAGGGCATGATCTCGGCGTAGGGCCAGGGCGAGGCGGTGCGCTCGTCGCCGCCACTGATCTTGGTCCAGTAATTGTCCCGGCGCATGAGGTCCAAAAGAAGTTTGAAGCCCGGTTGGCCGATCCCGTCGCCGGTCTGTATTCGGGCGAAGTGATCGACCACGCAAACCACGTCGAGGGCACGGAACCAGGGCTCGAGCTCGACGAAGATGTCGGGATCGACGTGCAATTCCACATGCCAACCGAGCGGCCGGATACGGTCGATCATGCGGCTGAAAAGCTCGAGGTCGGAACTGCCCGGGCGTCCCCGCACGAACTCGAAGCGGATGCCGCGGATGCCGCCGGCATCCATGTCCGCCAGTTCACGGTCGCTGGTGCCGTCGTCGATCCGCCCGACCCCCCTCAGCCGCCCGCCGCCCTCGGCGATGGCGTGGAGCGACACCCGATTGTCGGCGGCGTGGACGTTGGGCTGGACGACGATGCCGCGTTCCACGCCGATGGCGTCGAGCATCAGAAGGTAGTGTTCCACCGGCGCCGCCGGCGCCGTATAGCGCCGCTGCTCGGAATAGGGAAAGGCATGGGGCGGGCCGAAGATATGGCAATGGGTGTCACAGGCGCCGGCCGGTGCCTTGAACTTCGGGGCCGCCGGATTGGGGTCGGGCGGCATGCAAACCCGGAATTTCGGATCCATGGATTGGGGCTCCCGTCGTGGTGTGGGCCGAGGCGGGGTGGGGCGGTACCGTCTGGCGAACGAACCGCCGCGGGAACCGTGAGTCGGTGAAAATCTTAGGATCTTTTGACTCGCGTGTGAACCTGGCAAGCGAACCAGGCAAGTGACCCGGTTCAGCTGCGCCGGCGTCCCGATGCCGGCCCACGGGTGTATTCACCTCTTCGAGGGCGGGGCGCAAAGACCGCCCCTTGACCAAGGTCGATAGAACGCCGACGCTTTCCGGCCTAATTCGGGTAAGGTAGGACAATCATTGAGGCCGCTTTTGCGAACAAGGGAGGTTCGGATGATCGAGATCAAGGGTATCGGCCATTTCGCCATTCCAGTTTCCGACGTGGACGCAAGCGTCAAGTTCTACAGCGAAGTGGTGGGCTGCCGCCTGATCCGCGGCGATAAGCGCCAGGCGTTCATGGATGCGGGCGGCACCTGCATCATGCTGTGCCGGGAGAACCCGCCGGTGGTCAAGCCCGACACCACCGACCTGGTGCATCAGGCCTTCATCGTTTCATCGGAGCAGTACAAGACCATCGGCGATCATCTGGCGAAGCACGGGGTCGAGATCATGCACGAGGAGGATCGGCAGAGCGGCACCGTCAACGGCCCGCGCACCTATTTCCGCGATCCCGACGGCAACCGGCTGGAATTCCTCGACCTGACGAGCTACGACAACACGCCCGCCTGAGGATGGGCCGCGCCAGACGGCGGCAGGCCACGATAGATACCGGACCCAATGCTCCCTGGCCGCGCCTTTGGCCGGGCCGCGCCCTATTATGGGTCGCCCTGATATTTACGGATGACCCAAAGCGGACCAACGCCCCCTTATCCAAGCACTGCCCGTGGGGGACGGCGGGCCGGGTGAATTGTCCAGTTAACCAATCTTGGGACGAGGCATGGCCCACGGATCCTTCATCCCCGCTGCAGTCAGCCGGCAAATGCGTTCCCGGGAGAAGCCCCTGTGGATCGGCAAACCAATTCCCCTGAAATTTGCCATCAAGGAAGGCTGGGCGACATTCGTATTCGGTCTCCCCTGGACCGCCGCCGCCGTGTACTGGGTCTTCGCGGCGATGGGATCCGGCAATATGATCTTCGCCCTCATCGGCGTCCCTTTGGTCGCCATTGGTCTTTATTTCCTGACCACTCCCCTTCAAGAATATAAGCGGGCGCGGCGAACCATTTATATCGTTTCAAACCAGCGTCTTATCATTCTCAATGGGTTGTGGCGCCCCACCGTGGAATCCTTCGCCCCTTCGAAGATCGGTTCCCTGGAAATCGACGCCGCGCAAGATGGCAGCGGCAGCATCATCTTTCACGAGAGGCGTGAATGGCGCAAAAACGGAGGATGGTTTTTCAGCAAGATAGGCTTCAAGGCCATCCCTCGCGTTCGCGAGGCCGAAGATCAGATTTTGAAGCTCAAGGGCCAGGGCAGGCGCGAGAAATCTCCCAAGGCATCCGCCCAGGAACCATCTCCTGGCCCGGTAGAATATTACCGGGGCTATGAAATTGAACGCATCGGGGACAATTGTTGCGTGGGCAACGACACCTTCGCCGATTCGGCAAGCGCCAAGGCCCACATCGACGCCAATTGGGCGCGATCGGGACAATAGCGAAGAGTTCGCTCGCCACCGCCGGTGTTTTGTAATGTCCGCTTGTGGCCATGAGCAGGCATCGGGTTGACCGCGTCAGTCACGCTCAGGGGCGCTTCGGCCGCCTTCTTTCTAACGCTTGATGCGCCGGGCGATTGGCATAAAAGCGCCGTGCTAAAGATGTGGCCCCCAGCGCGGCTGTAAGCGACGACTCAACTCTACTCAACTGCAGCCAATATCACCGATTGCCAGGGGACCCCCAACACTGCCCAAAGCGCCGACCCCTGATCGGTTTGTCAGGTGGCCGCTGAGATTACCGCTGTTTCCTTCTTATTTCGCTTGACCAAAACCGCCTTAAATAGCACCGGCTTCGACGAGCAATTCGATGATTTCGCGATAGCCTCGCCGTTTAGCAGACGCCAAGGGCGTTAATTGTCTGATACAGCCAATTTTGTCGACCTCGATACCGGCCTTTATCAACGCCGCCACGATCCGATGCTGACGAGAGTTGACGGCTGGACAGATCGCAAAGGCGTTGAGATGCATTTTTCTCGCCATCATTCTTTCGGCTCGAACAGCCGCAGGACTTAGTTGAGTTTCTGCAGGTCCGCCATCGTGATCTGTGGTCGGCTCTGCGCGGGATCATATGCGACCTCCGCGGCCCGGCGGATAAGCTTTCTCAAGGCCAAGTCGAGCCAATCGCGCTCGGCTGGTGTGAATTCGTGCCGCAGGCCTTTCACTTTGCGCGCATCGGCCCCGCCTTTCTCTCCGGTCAGGCGACCCAGCGTACTCAGCACCTTTCCCGCAACATTGAACTTACCTGCGGCTGGCGCGCGCCCTCCGGCACTTTCTACGAGCACGGTGAGGCAGAAATATGCCATTCCAGCTAATGTTTCTCTGTCCTGGCGAAATTTTGTATAGCGTGAAAGCATCGCTTCCACGTCTGCGTTCACCACGATCCCAGATGGCGGTTCGGGATAATGGCCTTTGCCTAAAACTATTGAGACTGACTCTGCCATCAGGATCGTCTCTACCCTTACAACATTCACGATCCCCGGCGTAGGCTTGCGGTCCTCAATATCGCCATTTTTGAAGATCAACTCGAAATGTCCCGGTCCCTCATCCAGAGCGGCGGTCACCTCCCATGCGCGGATAAAGGGAGCAACCATTTCGCGCGCCGCTTCCACGTTTCCGAAATGCTTCTTCATCTCGAAATGGGCCTCACCTTCGCTCACGCGTACCGTAAATTCCGGTGTGTCATGTTCCAACGGTTCTGCCTTGTCATATTTTACGAAAGCGTCGTGCTTCAGGCGATAAATGACGGCGACAACATGCGGATCATTCATGGCGGTTCCCACTCATTCCAAGATAGGCGGCCGCTTGGTCGTGGGCCAGCAGCCGCGGCGTCAGGCCATGGGGTAGTGGGGCGAGTTTCTTCTTCGTCATGATGTTTTCACAGCATCACTCACCGGCGCATCAACTGCCGGGCCACAGTCGAAAACGATAGCACGATCTGGGTGTTTCTATTTCAAGCGGCTACCTAGATTTGCCAGCCCCGCAATGATACCAATCCCACCCCAAAATACGACGAAGTCAGCCAACCACCACCTCCAACCCGGCCAATTTGCGCCTTGGCCAAAGATAAAGCTAATAAACCAAGGTGACGGTTCCAATTCTCGCCTAAACC
>SMXQ01000116.1 GCA_004356985.1 Alphaproteobacteria bacterium
AGTCCCGGATATCCTGGAGGAACCATTCGGTGGGCACCTCGTGGCCGAGGCCGGCCGCCTTGGCCTTCTCGTAGACCACGCCGCCGACCGCCCAGAACTGGGCGCCCTGGATGTTGCCGCGCTCGGAATAGGTGATCTGGGCGGCCGAGCTGCGGCCGCGGTTGGTGCCTTCCATGATGTCGGCGAAGGTGACCATGCGGTCGGGCAAGGCGGCGCCGTGGCCGCGCCGGCCCGAGCGCTTCATCTTGAAGCTGGAATTGAATTCGGGCTGGGCGGCGTAGGTGATGTATTCGTCGTCCAACGCCATGTCGGGCAGGCCAAAGGGCCCGGGCGCGCTGCCGAAACGGAAATAGACGTCGACCTTGTCCAGGGTCGCCTGGTCGGCCTTGCCGCCGCCGCCACCGACGCTGACCACATGGGCGCCCTCCTCGACCCATTCGCCGTTGAGAACCCCCACCGCCGAGTCGGTCAGCGCCGCGACGATGTCGGCGCCCTTGTAGATGTCGCGCGGGTTGTCATGGACCACCACCTCGATGCCGTGCTTGGCGCGCATTTCGGCGGCGAAGGCCTCGCGGTTGGCCGGCGTCGGCGAATAGACCTGGAGGCGCTTGATGCCGCGCACGCACATGAAGGCATCCATGTGGCTCCGCGCCATGCCGCCCGAGCCCAGCATGCCGACCACTTCGGCGTCTTCGCGCGCCATGTACTTGACGCCGATGCCGCCGTCGCCGGCGACCCGCATGTGCTGCAGCACGCCGTCGTTGATGAAGGCCAGGGGCTCGCCGTTCTCGATGGAGGTGAGAAGGATCAAGCCGCAGTACAGCCCCGGTTTCATGCAATATTTCTCTTGGGTGACGACGCCGTTGTATTCGCGCTCGTAGATCACGTCGGACTTCATGCGGATGGCGAAATAACCACTGGTGGAGCCACCCTCCATGGTGCCCCATTGATAGATCTTGTTGGGATCCGAGGTGGGGATCTGGATATCGACCCGCGGGCGGCACACCGATTCCTTGGTGACCAGCTGGCGATACGATTCCTCCAACGCCGCCATGGTGTCCTCCATGGTCAGCACCTTGGCGACGTCGTCGTTGTTGATGAACAGGGTCATGGTCGCGTCCTTCCGTGTCTTGTTCTCTTTGCTTGGCGCCCGCCGGGCCTCGAGCCCGCCCGGCCGACGCGCCCCGGCCTCAGTCGCGAATATCCTGGAGCAGCCATTCGGTGGGGATTTCGTTGCCCAGCCCGGCCTCGCGGACAAGCTCATAGGCCCGTCCGGCGACGGCATGGAATTGCGCCCCCTGCAGGTTGCCGCGCTCGGAATAGGTGATCTGGTCGTCGGACGTGCGCCCCTTGGCGCGGCCCTCGATGATGTCGGCGAGCCACACCACGCGGTCATCGGCCACGGCGCCGCGCCCGCCGCGCTTGGCGTCCGGCGACATGCGCTTCTCGGCGACCTCCGGCGTCATGGCGACGTAGGTCAGCCGCGAGCGCGCCTTGCCGAATTCCTCCAACCCCCAGGGCTGGGGCGCGGTGCCGAAGCGCAAGGACACGTCGATCTTGTCGATGGTGGCCCGGTCCGGCGCGCCGGAGCCGCCCACCACCACCACATGGGTGCCGGGCTCCACATAGGCGCCGTCGGTCACCGGTTGGGTGGCGTCGGTCAGCGCCGCCAGGATATGGGCGCCGCGATAGACCTGTTCCGGGGCGTCGCAGGCCACCACCTCGATGCCGTAGGCCGCCCGCATCTCGTCGGCGAAGGCCTCGCGGTTGGCCTGGGTCGGGCTCCACACCTGGAGGCGCTTGATGTCGCGCACGCAGGTGATGGACTGCATGTGAGAGCGCGCCATGCCGCCGGAACCGAGCATGCCGACCACCTCCGCGTCCTCGCGCGCCATGTATTTGACGCCGATGCCGCCGTCGGCGCCGACCCGCATGTGCTGCAACACGCCATCGTTGAAGATGGCCAGCGGCTCGGCGTTCTCAACCGAGGTCAGCAGGATCAGCCCGCACCAGCGCCCGGGCCGGACGCAGTATTTCTCCTCGGTCGGGATGCCGCCCCGGTTTTCCTGGGTCAAAACGTCGGACTTCATGCGGATGGCGAAATAGCCCCGGGTCGAGCCCCCTTCCATGGTGCCCCATTGGTAGGTCTTGTTGGGGTCCGAGGTGGGGATTTGGATATCGATGCGCGGGCGGCACACGGCGTCCGAGGTGATGAGATCGGCGTAGGATTGTTCCAGCGCCGCCATGGTGTCCTCCATGGTCAACACCTGGGCCACATGGTCGTTGTTGATGATCAGCGTCACCGCCCAAACCCCCCGTTGTCTTTGTTTTCCGGACCTGAGTCCGCGCCGGCCTCATCGAACACCGTTGCTTGCGACGATCCGCCGCCACAGCATAAGACAGTCAACCCTAAAGGTAGCACACCTTCCCTCGGCGCGCGTTCATGGCGGCGGCCGGGCGGCGATGGTGGCGATCAACAGATCGCCGACCAGGCGGGCGGTCACGCCGTCGCGGTCGAGCGCCGGGTTGAATTCGGCGATCTCGACGCCGATGAAGCCGCTTCGCCGGCCCAGGCCGTCCAGGGCCGAGATCAACCCATCGGCGCTCAGGCCATGGCCGACGGGGCTGCCGACGCCGGGCGCCGCCATGGGGTCGAGAGCGTCGAGGTCGATGGTGATTCCGAATCCCGCCGTCCCCTGGGCGGCGATGGCGGCCGCCTCGTCCATGACCGCATCCAGGCCCCGGCGGCCGATTTCTTCCATGTTGACCACCCGCACGCCGAGGCGCTCCAGCAGCGCCGCTTCGCCGTCCTCGAAACTGCGCACGCCGAGGAGACAGATGTGCTCGGGCCGCAAGGCCGGACGGCACCCGGCGATGGCAGTCAACGCCTCATTGCCATGGCCCAGGAGGCAGGCCACCGGCATGCCGTGGAGGGTGCCGCTGGGGCTGGTTTCGGGCACATGGGCGTCCATGTGGGCGTCGACCCAAATCAGGCCCAAGGGAGAACCGCCGCCAAGGCCCCGCGCGGCGCCGCTCCAGGTGCCGACGGCGCAAGCGTGATCGCCACCGAGCACGGCGAATATGTCCCCCTCGGCCACCCGGGCCTCCACCCGCCGGGCCAGCCGCCGGCAAAGACCGGAGACCGCCGCCAACGCCTCGACACCGGTCTCGGCCGAAGGCGCCGCCAGGGACCCCCGCCAGGCGGCGTCGATGCCCTGGCGCCGCAGCCGGGCGATCAGCCCGCCCTGGCGCAGCACCCTGGGGCCGTGCCGGCAACGTTGGTCCCGGGCGCCGCGCCCGCTGGCGGCGCTAAGGATGGTTAGCGTCCTGGAATCCAGGGCCGGTGGGGAATGTTGTTTCGGCATGGCTGGTCGTCCCGAGCAGGCCCTCCAAGCCCCCTGGAATTCATAGGGCCAAGTGGTTTAATTCCGCTTAACCCCCGGTATTCAAGGCTTTTTGGTAAATGACGGGGGCCGGCTCATAGCCTGATTCCAAGGCCGGGGGGCGGCCCGATCAGCGCCGGCGGGAAGCCTCGGGCGGCCCCGCCCGGTAGGGCCCGCCCGCCTCGAACCGGCGGCCGGGGGATCGCGGAACCAAGACTTGCCGATGCCGGCCGCGGCACCTTGCGGAGCGCCTTCCTTGCGGCGATCCGTCCCGACGGCATAAGATTGCCGCCGCCAAAGGTAGCACACCTTCCGCCGGGCGGACCAAGCCCCGGAACACCAGCCAGGGACGCAGCCCCACCATGACAAATGACAAAGTCGAGGCCCTTTTGCATCCGCGCAACATCGTCCTGGTCGGCGCGTCGGACCGGCCGCGCCACTGGTCCGGCCGGGTCCGTGCCAATCTCGCGCGCTTCGGCTATGCGGGCGGCGTTTACCCGCTCAACCCCCGGCGCGCCGAGATCTGGGACACCAAATGTTACCCGGACTTCGCCGCCCTGCCCGAAGCGCCCGATCACATCCTGTCCTTCGTGCCCGCCGACGCCGTCTTCGGCGTGCTGGAGGCCGGCGCCCGGGCGGGCGCCCGGAGCGCCCTGGTCTTCGCCGGCGGCTTCGGGGAAGGCGGCCATGAGGAAGGCCGCGCCCGGGCGGTTCGGCTACGCGCCGTGATCGAGAAAACCGGGCTCGCCGTCTGCGGTCCCAATTGCATGGGCAACATCGCCGCGCCCAGCCGCGCGGTGACCCTCCCCGATGACGGGCTGGACCGCATCGAGGCCGGGCCGACGGCGGTGATCGCCCAGTCGGGCGGGCTCTGCGTGGCGCTCAACCGGCTGCTGGCCGAGCGCGGCCTGATGCCGTCCTACATGGTCTCGGCGGGCAACCAGTTGGGCCTGGCGGCGGGCGACTACCTGCGCTTCATGGTGGCCCAGCCAGGGGTCAAGGCGATCCTGCTCTATCTGGAGGAAGTGGTGCGGGCCGACGACTTTCTCGAAGCCTGCAACGAGGCGGCGGCGGCGGGCAAGCCCGTTCTCTGCGTCAAGATCGGCGGATCGGATTCCGGCCGGGCGGCGGCGTTGGCCCATACCGGCGCCCTGGTGGGCAGCATCGACGCCTTCGATGCCGTGGCCGGCGCCGCCGGCGTGGTGCGGTTGGACACCATCGAAGACGCCGTCGAGGCGCTGGAGTACCTGGTGCGGGTGGCGCCGCCCAAAGGGCCGGGTATCGCCGTGATGACCAATTCCGGCGCGCTCACCGCCCTGATTTCCGAATACGCGGCGCGCGCCGGGGTCGAATTGGCGGCGCTCACCGAACAGACCAAGGCCAAGATCGCCGAAGCGCTGGGGCCCCTCGCCAATCCCGCCAACCCCTTGGACACGCGCTCCACCGTGGTGACCCAAGCCCACACCGCCTGCATGGACGCGCTGGCCGCCGACCCCGGGGTCGACCTGCTTTTGATGGGCGAAGAGCTGCCGCTGACGCCCGGCATCGAGCGCAAGGAGGCCAACCTCGCCGCCATCGGCGAATGGACCCGGGGCGGCGGCCCCGTGCCCGTCGCCCTGTTCGCCCCCATGGCGGTCAGCCTGAACGACCATGCCCAAGGGTTGCGCGACAAGCTCGGCCACCTTCCCTACATGTCGGAACCGGACCGCGCCTTCCGGGTGCTGGGGCGGATCATGCGCGGCACGGAACGCCATGCCCGCGCCCAATCGCAAGCGGTGCCCGCGCGCGGTCCCAAGGACGCGGATTTGCTGCTCGACGGGCTGGCGGCGCTGCGCGGTCCCCGGCCCCGGCCCCTGGACGAGCCCCGCTCCAAAGCGCTGCTCGGCGCCTGGGGGCTGCCCTTGCCCCGCGAGACCCTGGCCGCCGATGCCGATGCCGCGGTCCGGGCCGCCCATGAGATCGGTTATCCGGTGGTGGTCAAGGCGGTTTCCGAAGGCCTGCCCCACAAGACCGAGGCCGGCGCCATGGCCCTGGGGCTGACGGGCGCGGCGGCGGTCGCCGAGGCCTGCGCGGAGATCGCCGCCAATGTCGCGGCCTATGACGCCCACGCGGTCCTCACCGGCTTCCTGGTCGCCGAACAGCTCGAAGCCGGGGCCGAGCTCGCCCTCGGCATCCTGGTCGACCGCGAAATGGGGCCGGTGGTGATGTTCGGCTCCGGCGGGGTGATGGTGGAGCTCTATAAGGATGTCGCCCTGGGGCGCCCCGGGCTCAATCGCGCCGAAGCCGCTGCCATGATCGACGCCACCCGGGCCGGGCGAATCATCGCCGGCTACCGGGGCGCCCCGGCGCTCGACCACGCGGCGGTGATCGACGCCATGGTGGCGCTGGGCCGCTTCGCCCTGGATGCCGGCGACCGCATCGACGCCGTCGACATCAACCCCTTGATGGCGCGCGCCCATGGCCGGGGCGTGTGCATGGCCGATGCGCTGGTGGTGCTGGCGGCGACGGGGCCTGGCTAACCCTGTCGCTTGCCATGGTCCCCCCGAGGCGATACCTCTTGGGGGTGTGACCGACAAGGAGGGCGGCCATGGACATCGTCATCGCCGGCGGCCACGGCAGGGTCGCCATGCTCTTGCACCCGCTCTTGGTGGGCCGTGGCCACAAGGTCCGCGGGTTGATCCGCGATCCCGGCCAGGCCGGCGACCTGGCCGCGGTGGGGGCCGAGCCGGTGCTCTGCGATCTCGAACTGATGGGCGACATCGCCGAGCCCGTCGGGCCGGCCCATGCGGTGATCTTCGCCGCCGGTGCCGGACCCGGCAGCGACGCGGCGCGCAAGCGCGCCATGGACCGGGACGGCGCCATCAAGCTGATGGCGGCGGCCAAGGCCAACGGCATCCGCCGCTTCTTGATGATCTCCACCTTCCACGCCGACCAACCGCGCGGCAGCGAGATTTTCCAGGCCTACATGCGGGCCAAGGCCGAGGCCGACGCGGCGCTCCGCGAGAGCGGCCTGGACTACACCATCATCCGCCCCGGGCGCCTGACCGACGCGCCCGGCACCGGGGGCATCGAACTCGCGCCCCGGCTCAAGGGCGCCGACGTGCCGCGCGCCGATGTGGCGGCGCTGCTGGCGGCGTGCCTGGATGACACGCGCGCCATGGGCCGCCAGTGGGAGGTGACCGGCGGCAATACCCCCATCGCCGACGCCATCGCCCAGGCCATCGATCAGGCCGGCGCCTAGGGCGCCGCGCGCAGCGCCGTGCGGGCGATCACCATGCGCATTATTTCCGGCGTTCCCTCGGTGATCATGTGGCTGCGCTGGTCGCGCCAGATTCGTTCCACCGGCAGGTCGGTGGTGAGCCCGATGCCGCCGTGGATCTGCAGGCAATCGTCGGCCGCCCGCCAGGCCATTTCGGTGCAATACAGCTTGGTCATGTAGGCCTCGAGCCGGGCGTCGCCGCCCTCGTCCATGCGCGAGGCCGCCTGATAGACCATCAGCCGCGCGCCGTGGACCGCTATCGCCGCGTCCGCCAGCATCCATTGGATGGCCTGGCGGTCCGCCAAGGGCCGGCCGAAGGTGATGCGTTGCTTGGCATAGGCGGCGCCCATCTCGAGGCAGCGTTCGGTGACGCCGAGCGCGCGCGCGGCCTGCTTGACGCGGCCGACGCCGAGCCATTGCTGGGCCAGGCGGAAGCCGCCGCCTTCTTCGCCCACCAGGTGGTTCGCCGGCACCACCACGTCCTCGAAGACGATCTCCCACGGGGCTTCCTCGGTGAAGGTGCGGTATTGGGTGGTCAGGCGAATGCCCGGCGTGTCCATGTCCACCAGGAAGCAGGAGATGCCCCCGCGTGAGCCTTTCTCGCGGTCGGTGGCCGCCATCACCTGGGCGAAATCAGCCTCGTCCGCCCCGGTGATGAAACGTTTGACGCCGTTGATCAGGTAGCTGTCGCCGTCCCTAACCGCGGTGGTGCGCATGGACCCGGGGTCGGAGCCGGCGTCGGGCTCGGTCTGGGCGAAACAGCAGCGCTTCTCGCCGCGGATCACCGGGTAGAGATATTTTTCCTTCATGTCGTCGGAAAGCGCGTAAAGGATCGGGCGCACGTCGGGCCCGGTGATGGAGACCCCGCGGGTCGGCAGCGCCACGGTGCGGCCCAGTTCCTCCCAGACCACCGAACGCGCCAGCAGGCCCAGCCCCTGGCCGCCGAATTCTTGCGGCACGTCGATCAGCCAGAGGCCGAGCGCCTGGGCCTTGGCGTCGAGCGCCGCCTTGATCTCGGGTTTGATCTTGCCGCCCTCGAGCGACTTGCCCTCGAGCGGGATCATTTCCTTGTCGACGAAACGGCGCACCGTCTGTTTGAGGATGGCGAGCTCTTCGGGCAATTGGAAATCCATGGCGCCCCTCCCTTAGGCGGGCGATTATGGGTGATGGGGGGCTAAGTGCAAAGCGCCGAGGGCCAGCGCCGGCGCCGCGTCACCTGCCCGGTTGCCCTGATCCGCGCAAGGGTGCTACAAATGCCGCCTAATGGCAGGATTTGACCATTGCCCCGGGGCGATGGGCCGATCCGTTGAAATCATCTCTCTTTCAGGAGACCACCCATGGCCGATGACGCACCCATCAAGAGCGAATGGATAGAACCCACCGATATCAGGACCAAATCCGGCGTGGGCGAGTTCCAACGCCCCAACATGCCCTATGACGACTGGATGGAGGCCCAAGAGATTCCCATCTTTCGCGGCATCGGCGTGCGAAAGGTCCAGGACCTACCGATGAAGCCGTGGAAGCTGATGGGCGGCAACGCCAGCTTCATCCAGCTTTGGGGGACCGAGGGCCTGTGGGGTTGCCACATCATCGAGGTGCCGGGCGCGGGCGCGCTCTCGCCGGTCAAGCACCTTTACGAACAGCAGTACTTCATCGTCGAGGGCCGCGGCACCACGGAAGTCTGGGAAGACGGCCTTGAGGACAAGAAGCACGTTTTTGAGTGGCAGGCGGGTTCCCTTTTCGCGATCCCCATCAATGCGTGTTACCGCATCATCAACGCGGCGTCGTCGCCGGCGCTGCTGCTGGGCGGCAGCCTCGCGCCCCAGGTCTTCAACCTGTTCAAGAACGAGGATTTCATCCTCAACTGCCCCTACGTCTTCCGCGACCGCTTCGATCCCAACGCCGAGGATTACTACAAGCCCAACGACGATATCGAGGCCGACCCGGTGCGCGGCCTGGCCATGAAGAAGACCAATATCATCGCCGACATCGTCAATTGCGAACTGCCGCTGGACAACCGGCGGTCGCCCGGCTACCGCCGCATCGAGCCGCACATGGCGGGCCAGAACTTCTACCTGTGGATCGGCCAGCACGAGACCGGGCGCTATTCCAAGGCCCATGCCCACGGTTCGGCCGCGGTGCTGATCTGCATCAAGGGCAAGGGCTATACCTATACCTGGCCAGCCTCGGAAGGGGTGACGCCGTGGAAGGACGGCCGCACCGACAAGATCATTCGCCAAGATTACGAGCCCGTGGGCATGGTCAGCGCGGCGCCCATGAGCGGCAACTGGTACCACCAGCATTTCGGCGCCTCCAAGGGGCCGCTGCGCCTGACCGCTTGGTTCGGCCCGATCCATCCCGGCAAGAATGCCCGTTCCGGCGCCCCCGGCACCAAGGAAATCGACTTCGGCGCCATCGATATCCGCGACGGCGGCACGGCGGTTCCCTACGACATGGAAGACCCCTACCTGCGCAAGGAGTTCGAGGAAACCCTGGCCACCGTGGGGACCAAAAGCCGCATGGAGCCCGAGCTCTACGAAGCGCCCACCGACGCCTGACCGCCTAGGGTCGGGAGATGACGGCAGACCAGCAAGGCGCCCAATTTTCGAGCGCCGAGAGGAACCTTCTCGACGAGGACGAGATCGAGCTGCTTAGCGTCGGCGTCGATATCGGCTCGTCCACCTCGCACCTGGCCTTTTCCAGGCTGACCTTGGAGCAGCGCAACGCGCGTTACGTGGTGGTCAAGCGCGAGTTGCTGTACCAATCGCCGATCCACTTCACGCCCTACGTGGAAAACGCCGAACACGAGAACATCATCGATTCCGACGGCCTCGAAGCCTTCATCAAGAAGGATTACCAGGAGGCGGGATTCACCCGTGACGACATCGACACCGGCGCCCTGATCCTGACCGGCGTCGCCGTGCTGCGCCGCAACGCGCGCGCCATCGGCGAGCTGTTCGCCGCCGACGCCGGCAAGTTCGTCGCCGTCAGCGCCGGCGACGGGCTGGAGGCCACCATGGCCGCCCACGGGTCCGGCGCCGTCGCGCGCTCGGCGGAGATCGAAGGCACGGTGCTCAACATGGACGTCGGCGGCGGCACCACCAAGTTCGCGCGCTGCAGCCAGGGCCATGTGGATCAGGTGACGGCGCTGGAAGGCGGCGCGCGGCTCATCGTCACCGGCGCCGACGGGCGCATCATCCGCCTGGAGCCCACCGGCGCCGCCTACGCGGCCGAACTCGGCATCCCGCTGGCGCTCGGCGACACCCCGACGGTTGACCAGTTGGACGCCATCGCCGACCGCATGGCCATGCGCATGGTCGAGGGCGCCGGGCTCACCCCCATCTCGCCCGAAACCGAGAAGCTGTTGCGCCTGCCGCGGTTGGCGGGCGAGGCCGAAATTACCGCCTTGATCTTTTCCGGCGGGGTGTCGGAATTCATTTACGGCCGTGCCGAGGGCGATTTCGGCGATCTCGGCCCGCTGATCGCCAAGCACCTCCGTACCCGCATCGATCCCTTGGGCCTCACCGTGGAACAGCCCCGGGCCACCATCCGCGCCACCGTCATCGGCGCCTCCCAATACACCATCCAGGTCTCGGGCAGCACCATCTTCATCGATCCCGACGATTCCGTGCCGGTGCGCAACGTGCCCGTGGTCGCGCCCGAGTTCGATTTCGCTGGCGACATCGTGCCCGGCGCCATCATCGATGCCATCGGCAAGGCTCTCAACCGGCTCGATCTGGCCCATGGGGATCAGGCGGTGGCCATCGCCTTCCATTGGGAGGGATCGGCCACCTTCCAGCGCCTGCACGACTTCTGCACCGGTATCAGTGACGGGCTTGGCGAATTTACCGCCCGCGGCCACCCCATCATGCTGGTCAACGACAGCGACGTGGGCGGGCTTCTTGGCCTGCATCTCAAGCAGGAGATAGGGGTGGAATCCGCCTGCATTTCGATTGACGGGATCGAGCTGAAGGAGTTCGATTACATCGATATCGGCGCCCTGATTCCGTCTTCGGGCGCGGTGCCGGTGGTGATCAAGTCGCTGGTATTCCCCGCCTCCAAGTAGAGGCCGCTTGGCCCGAGGATACCCATGACCCAATCCAAAACCAACCGCGCCAACGACCTGCGCGCCTTTATCGAGGATCTGCGCACGGCGGGCGACCTGCGCGAGATTTCCGGCGCCGACTGGAATCTCGAGATCGGCGCCATTACCGAGTTGTTGGGCGAAGAAGAAGGCCCGGCGATTCTGTTCGACGACATCGTGGGCCACCCGGCGGGCTATCGCGTCTTTTCCAACGTGCTGCGCACCCACCGGCGCACGGCGTCGAGCCTGGGCTTGGCGCCCGAGCTTTCCGGCGTGGCCCTTCTCAATGCCTGGCGCAAGCGCATCAAGGAGATGGCCCCCATCGCGCCGGTGACGGTCAAGGATGGCCCGGTCTTCGAGAACCGGCTCGAAGGCGGCGAGGTCGACCTCGGCCGCTTCCCCGCCCCGGTGTGGCACGAACAAGACGGCGGGCGGTATTTGGGCACCGGCAGCGCCGTCATCACCCGGGACCCCGATACCGGGGCGGTCAATATCGGCACCTACCGCTGCATGGTCCAGGGCAAGGACACCATCAGCGTCAAGATGAACAAGGGCAAGCACGGCCGCATCGCCATGGACAAGTACCACGCCAAGGGCGCGCCCTGCCCGGTGGCCATCGGCTTCGGCCAGGCGCTGCCGATCTTCATGGTCTCGCAGATGCCCCTGGCCCCCGATCAGCAGGAATACGGGGTCGCGGGCTGGCTCCAGGGCTCACCGGTGGAGGTGGTGGAAAGCCCGATCCATGGCCTTCCCATACCGGCGGCGGCGGAAATCGTCATCGAAGGCGTCGTTCCGCCCCTGGACCAGACGGAACTCCCCAAGGAAGGCCCGTTCGGCGAATGGCCGGGCTACTTCGCCGACACCACCGTGGGTGAGGTGCCGTTGATGACCGTGCAGGCGATCTATCACCGCAACGACCCCATCATCCTCGGCGTGCCGCCCTTGAAGCCGCCCAACAATTACGTCTCCGTGCCGCTGGGCGCGGCCCAGCTTTGGGACCAGATGGAGAGCGCCGGCATCCCCGACGTCACCGGCGTCTGGGGCTATGTCTACGGCAGCCAGTCGGGCCCCTTCACGGTGGTCTCCATCACCCAGCGCTACGCCGGGCACGCCAAGCAGGCGGCCATGGCGGCGGCCTCGGCGCGGAGCGGCGCCTACGGCGGCAAGTTCGTGGTGGTGGTGGACGACGACATCGACGTTTCCAAGATCGACGAGGTGATCTGGGCCATCGCCACGCGCTGCAACCCGCGCGACGGATTGGACAAGATCCGCGGCGTCTGGACCTCGCCGGCGGACCCGGCCATCGCGCCCGATGACCGCTCGCCCCACGGCTATACCATGGACCGGGTGCTGATCGACGCCTGCCGCCCCTACCGCTGGCGCGATGAATTCCCCGCCGTCAACGTTTTCTCCGACAGCTACCGCGCCAAGATGCGCAAGAAGTGGGGGATATAGGGGAAGACCTACAGGCCGCCGCGGAAATTCTCATCCCGCATCGTATCATCCGCTCTCCACCAGCGGCTCGATCCCTTGGAAGGCGTCCTCATCGGCGAGCGCCTTGCGGATTCCGTAGGCGGCCTGAAGATTGAGCCAGAACGCGGGGCCCTGGCCGAAATATTTTCCAAGCCGGATGGAGGTATCCGCCGTGATCGCCCGGCTGCCGCCAAGGATCGCGGTGAGGCGCGTCAGCGGCATCTTGGTATCCTTGGCGACGCGATAAGGCGTGATATTCCGGCTCCGGATCATCTCACCAAGGATTTCACCGGGATGGATCGGCGCGATCTTTTCGCCACTGACGAGGCCGGCGAAATCGACAACCCCGGCATCCAAATCCTTCCTGTTGATAGCCATCTCTTCTTCCTCCGTTGCCGACCCCGGCGGCGGGGATCAGCACCGTCTAGTGGTAATCGGTGAAATCCACGTCATGGGCATTACCACGTCTCCATACAAAGCAAATTCGCCATCGATCATTCACCCGAATGCTGTACTGTCCGGCGCGGTCCCCCCTCAATTTTTCCAAGTTGTTCCCTGTGTTGGCGGCCAAGTCACCAAGCCGTTCTGCAGCGTCGATCTGAAGCAGTTTTGCCAGCGCCCGGCGCTGAACGTCCCTTTGAATCCGCCTGACATAGCGCCCTTGGAAAATCGCCGCCGTCACCTTGTCTTTGAAGCTTGCGATCATCGGCCGATAGGCTATCATGCCGTCATAGTAACGTAAAGCGTTATTAGTTACGTTATACGTTACTAAATCGCGAGGCGTCGGACTTCGATCTTGTCCGCGCGATCGGTGTTAACGGCGGGTAATCGGGCCTCCATTTGACAGGGCGTCGGGCAGAGGCGGATAATTCATGCCCATAACAGGCGGGGAAGGCAAGGGCAGACCCCGCAATAAATAGACCTGCGGTCCCATAGGACGCCGGCATGCCAAAATTCCATCCCGGGTGCCGCTTAAGGGAGGGACACCGATGCCCGCGAAGATCAATCACGTTGCCATCGTCAGCGAGAACTACGCCATCCTCGGGCAATTCTACCAGGCCGTCTTCGGCATGAAATCATCGGGCCACCAGCGGCCCGGCCGGGCCATCACCGTGGGCGACGGTTATGTCGGGCTCAACATCAATCCGCGCCGCGAGGGCCGCCAGGCGCGGCTCGACCATTTCGGCATTGAGGTCGATGACGCCGAGGCGGTGTTGGCGAAGATGGCCGAGGCCTATCCCTCCGTCACCTGGTTGCGGCGCCCCAGCACGCGGCCCTTTGCCGGCATCACCACCCATGATCCCGACGGCAACGTGTTCGACATCTCCCAGAAGGACATGACCAACCGCGCGGATCTGTACGCCGCCGAGGAATGGCAACAGGACCGCACCATCGATCACGTCGCCCTGCGCACCATGAACGCGGAAGCCATGGCGAAATTCTACGCCGACCTGTTCGGCTTCGCGGTCCTCAACAAGGGCGCCGACGATGCCAATTTCTACCTTTCCGACGGGCGCATGACCCTGGAGTTGATCCCATGGGACGTCCGCGATTCCGAGGGCATGAGCATCATCATGCCGGGCATGGACCATATCGGCTTCAAGGTCGAGAGCCTGGACGCCCTGAAAGAGGACATCGACGCCGCCGCCGCCAACCCGCAGCTGCGCCCGGTCGGCCTCGGCCTCGGCGCCGAAGGCGCGGCCCGCCTGGAAAGGTTCCACAAAACCTGCCCGCTCGGGACCTACCACATGGCCGATAGCGACGGCGTGTTGATCGACGTCGCCGAATGAATGGGTGCACCTATTGGGGCCCTGGCCCGCGCCGGGCCCTTGCCCCGACGGCGCGCCGGGCGAAACGCCGCAAAGCGGCCCGGCCACCGGCCCCATGGGGAGATAAGCAATAGCCCGGCGCAGCCCCACCGATTGGGCCGAACGCTCCAAGGTCTGGGCCGCGACCACCGTCGCCGGCCGGTCCGAGGACGATACCTTCAACCAGATGATCATCGCCGAGGCCGGCATCAAACCCGGCGAAACCGTGCTCGACATCGCGTCGGGAACCGGCAACCCGGCGGTCAGCATCGCCCTTGCCATGGAGGGGGCGGGCAGTGTCACCTGCACCGACCTGACGCCGCGCATGCTGGAGGCGGCGCGCAAGCGGGCCGAGAACCTTGAGCTTTCCGTCATGCGTTTCGTCGGCGCCGACATGGCGGCGCTGCCGTTCGCCGAGAATACCTTCGATTGCGCGACCTGCCGCTTCGGGCTGATGTTCCCCGGCGACAAGGTGGCGGCGGTGGGCGAGGCCAGGCGCGTGCTCAAGCCGGGCGGCCGCGCCGCTTACCTGGTTTGGGGCGCCTACGGCGAGAACCCGGCCTTCCACGTGCCGAGGCGTGCCGCCGCCGCGTTCTTTGGCGAGGCCGAGGGCCCGGTGGCCGATCGCCATTCCATGGGCGCGCCGGGGACGCTTGCGGCGATCCTCGACGGCGCCGGCTTCGAGCGAACCGAGGAACGGGAGCTCCGCTACAAGCGCCGTGTGGAGGATCCCGATAATTACGTCACCGCCAGGCTCAAGCGCGGCTTGGCGAAAAGGGTCGAGGGCATGGCGCCAGTGGAGTTCGACGCCATCAAGAAAGCGGTGATGGACGCCTGGGCGCCGTTTTTCGAGGACGGAATCCTCTTCGTTCCCAACTATGCGCGCCTCGGCATCGGCTGGAAACCGGCCTGACCCAAGCCGGGCGGTATCCCCATGGGCGAAAAAAAGACGGGCCCGGAAGGGCCCGCCCTTGATTCAGGTGTCACTCCTATTACGACACCTGGCCCGTCACTGGGCCGTTGCCACCTCGCGCGGGGCGGCGCGGTCGCGGCCACGCTTGAACACCTCGATGAGGCACCAGTTCGCCACCTCCGTGCCGGTGGCGAACCAGATTCCACCGGCCGCCTTCATATGTTCGATGATGGCGCGCAGGGCCGCGGCCCGGCCCGGCCGGCCCGAAATATAGGGGTGGAACTGGAACGGGCAGTAGGTGGGCGAAGCCGAGGATTCGGCGTGGAAATCATCGAACATCCCCTTCCACACCACCAAGGTTCCCTCGGCGTTGCCGGAATCGCGGCCGCCGTAGGTCCGCCCGTCGCCGAAGGGCTGGCGCGGCAGCTCGACCAGCACCCGCCCGTCGTCTTGCCACAGGAACGGCAGGTCGTGGGAGAAGGTATTGCTGTTCCAGAGATAGCCGTGGTCCATCAACAGCTCCAGGCTGTTGGGGCTCTGGGTGCACGACCGCCATCCCTCCGGCCGGGTGCCGGACTTTGATCCGACCATGGCGGTGGTCCTGGCGATGACATCGGTTTCTTCCTCGCGGGTCAGGTCCCGGGCCACCTCGTGGTGGTAGCCGTGGCCGGCCACCTCATGGCCGCCGGCGGCGATCGCCTTGACCGCGTCGGGGTAGCGCTCGGCGATGGCGCCGCAGGTCAGGAAGGTCGCCGTGACCTCCTCTTCGTCGAGGATACGGAGGATGCGCCAGATCGCCGTATTGGGCCCGTATTCCGCCTGGGTGTATTTCTCGTGATTGATCTTGCCGTCGGCCATGGGCCGGATGTCCTCGCCCCCTTGAAAATCGAAGGTCAATGTCACCGCCACCCGCTGGCCGTCGGGCCAGTGAAAATCACCGTTGAAATGGCTTTCCGTCACCATCGTGTCGTCCTCCTTGAGTACCCGGCTTGGGGACCAGGGCCGCGCGCCGGTCCGCCCCTTGGGGCCACGGGTTTGGGGCGCTTTGGCGATCAACCGCCCACGGCCATAATCCTAGGGCAAATCCGGGCCGAATCGAAACAAATTGATGGCCGCCATCGGCGGGGGCCCGGCGGTGGACGGCCTTGCAATTGCCGCTCCATGGGCGCAGTTTGCCGGGGATCGGCCTCAGGGGCGTCTTCCGGCCCCCTTTTTCATAAACCAGCACGCAGGGCCTCGCCCATGGAATCGGAGTTTCTAGGGGTGCCCGAGGTCGGCGTCTGGCTGTTTGCCGGGCTTGCCGCCGCATCCTTCATCACCACCTTTTTGGGCGTCGTCACCGGCGCCGCGGGCGGGCTGCTGCTGCTGGCGATCCTGGCGACGTTCTTCCCGCCGGTGGTCCTGATCCCGCTGCATACCTTGGTGCAGTTGGGGGGAAATTTGGGGCGTATCGCCCTCATGCGAAATCACATCCTGAGCCCGATATTGGTGCCGTTTACGGTGGGCTCGATCATCGGCGGCATCGCCGGCGCGCAGCTATTCGTCACCCTGCCCGCCGGCCTTCTGCAAGGCATCATCGCCACCTTCATCCTGTTCGCCCTCTGGATACCGAGGGTCGGGCAATTCGGGCCCGAGCGCGGGCGGTTCGCCTTGCTCGGCTTCGCCGCCACATTCCTGGGCGTTTTCGTCAGCGCCACCGGAACCCTGGTAACGCCCTTCCTCGCCCACGCCACCCCCGACCGGCGCAACTATGTCGCCACCTTCGGCGCGGTGATGGCCATCGTTCACATGTCGAAATTGGTGGCGTTTGGACTGGCCGGGGTCGCCATCGGCGCCTATCTGCCGCTGATCGCGGCCATGATCGCGACGACTTTTCTCGCCACCTGGCTGGGACGCATGATGCTCGACTGGGTGCCCGAACGGGTCTTCCGCATCGTCCTCAAGGTCATCCTGACCACCCTCGCCCTTCGCCTGCTGTGGGTCGCGGCCAGCGCGGCGGAGCTTTTCTGAAATCGGCGGCGGGCGGCGGCCTCAGGGCCCCTTGATCCCACGCATGGCCTGCGCGCCCCAGACCTCTTTTATGCGTGCGTCCCGGCCGCAGCCGTAGCGGTAGAGATTGTAGCGAATGGGATTCTTCTGGTAATAGTCCTGGTGGTAATCCTCCGCCGGATAGAAAACCCCCGCCGTCTCGATGGGCGTGACCACGCGCCGCTTGGGGACGGCTGATTTTTGCAGCCTTTCCTTGGACGCCTCGGCGATCCGTTTCTGTTCCCGGGAATTGGCGAAGATCGCCGTTGCATAGCTTTCCCCGCGGTCGCAGAACTGACCCCCGCCGTCGGTTGGATCGACGCTGCGCCAGAAGATCTCGACCAATGTGGCGTAGCTCACCAACTTGGGGTCGAAGACGATCCGCACCGCCTCCCGGTGGCCGCTGGCGCCGGCGGTGACCGTTTGGTAGGTCGGATTCTTCAATGCCCCGCCGGTGTAGCCGGACACCGTCCCAAGCACCCCCGGGACCTTGTCGAAATCCGCCTCGACGCACCAGAAGCAGCCCCCTGCGAAAGTGGCGATTTGGGCACCCTTGGGCACCGCCGGTGCCGCTTTTTCCTGGGCGGCCGGGGCCGCGGTGGCCACCACCACGAGCGACAAGGCCACCATGGCCAGGGCATTGCGCAAGGCGCCTATGGTCATGGCAAAATCCTTCCTTGATCCATTTCCCGCCGGGACCGCCGGTGCGCCGCCCGGGTCGGCGCCGCCGCGGGCCGTGCCGCGATCTCGCGGATCAGCTTGGTCAGGATGGCGGCGTAGAAATCCTTGAAGCCCCGCGCCGGGATCGAAAAGGCGCCGGGACCGCCGATCACGTTGTCCATGAAAAAGATATCGAGCGTCGGGCGGTCGGGCGAAAGGATCGGCAGGCCGTTGACGGTGATCCCCTCGGCCACCGCCTGATCGCGGCCCAGCATGGCGAGGACGCCGTCCTTGTCGGGGCCGTCACCGGAAATATCGATGACCCGGCGGCGCCCCTCGAAAGCGTTGTCGCGCAGCGACCTGGCGCCGTAAAGGATGGCGCTGCCGACGGCGGTGCCGCCGCCCTGGAGTTCCCGTGGCCTGGTTTCCAGTTTTTTCGCGAATTCCCTGAGGTCGGCCTCGCCGCGGATCACCGTCCAGGGCGCGATGGGCACCTGGAGAAAATGCCCGCTCCATTCCACGTAGGTGAGGGCGATCCGCCCCAGGGGCCCGCTGCGGATCGCCTTGATCACGCGGGGGTGGCGCAGGGCGCGCGCGTAGCCGCGCCTTTGCAGGAGGAATTCCTCGTCGTCGATGCTGCCCGACCCATCGGCCAGGAGAATGATCTCTAGATCGACTTTTTGCTGGGCCGCGGCGGACATTGGGGTCATCAAAGCCAGCGCCACGGCAAGGCACGACCATCGCAACATGGCGGTATTAGAGCACTTTCCGGCCAAATTGCATCAATTTGATGGTGCTCATCAGATTCCAAGACAGGCGCGGCCGTATTGCGCCGGGCAAGCTATTGCGTGGCCAGCCCAAGGCGGCTCGATTGCTCTTCGGCGACCCCGAGGATACGCTCCACCTCGGCGGTCATGGCCTTGAGGACGGGCGAAACGGGGCAGTTTTCCAAGGTCTCTATTGCGCCGAACGCCGCCGAGAAGAAAATGCTGATTCGCGGCTGGAATTTTCCGTGAATGGGAAAGGAGCCGAGCTCGATTTCCCACTTCCTGGCGTCCCAACGGACCTTGGGGGCGGTCTTGTTGTTGATGAAGGTGAGGCCGCTATCGACGCTGCCCAGCGGCACGATCAGGGCATATTTTTCCACCCCGGCGATCGCCGCGAGAGCCCAGATCAGGTCGTTTCCGCCCTTGTAGGGCGCGAGGCCATGAATCATCGCCGCGATTTCCGGTGGCACGCCCTGGCATTTTTTATCCATCACCTTGTCGAGTTGTTCGGCGCTGTCGGCAATGGGGAAACAAGTGTCCATGAGCCGGCGGCTGCCCGCCGCCTTGCTGGCCGCGAAAACGGCCTGATCGAGGGCGGCGCGGAGCGCCGCCGCCGCGCCTTGGGTGAGATCCGCCAAGGAGTCGGGCAAGGGCTGGGTCAGTCTGACCGTGTGCTCCTGGATCAGGCCGTCGGGGTCGGTCTCGACCATGCGCTCGTGGGGCTCGGTAGCGTTGAAGGCCTGGATTTCAGCATCCAGGGTGGCGATGAGATCGCGGGCATTGGCCAGCTTGCGCTTGGCGCTGAGGAAAAGGTCAGCCATGGCGAAAACCCATAATGGACAATCCGACTCTATTCAAACCGAACCAATCGCGAGGCCGCCCAATCGGCCCGGGCGGGGAGGAATTTATCTGCCAAAATCGGCGCCGCGTCCACCATGGGATCGCCCGCCCGGCGAGAGGCGGCCGCCGGGCACTCGAAAAAGCGGGCCCCGGTGGGGCCCGCCCAGGAAAATCAGCCTGTGCAGCGGTCAACCCTTGCAGTCCACCCGTTTCGCTTCCGAATTGGCACGCGGCCAGGTAAAGGTGCAGGTCATGCCGACCTTGACGTTCTTGCGCTTGGTCGATTTTCCGTCGACCGTTACTTTGGTGCGTGAGCCCGACACCTTGGCCGTGAGTTCCTTGCCGCCCACGGTGATGATGATCCGCCGTCCGCCGCGCTTGATCTTGGTGACCGGCCCGGTGTGCCTGACCATGTCAACCTTTTGTTTGGAAAGCTCGGCGAGCATACCCATGATTTCCGGCGGCTGGTTGAGGATGGCGATAATGGCCTTACGCACATCCTCGCCGATCAAGGGATCGATATCGCGCTTGGCGCGCTTGGCTTCTGCGATCAGTTGCTTGCTGGTCACGGCCGCTTTGTAGCCGGCGCGCAGGGCGGCCAAGCGGTCCGGCACCATCTTGGGCGGCCCGGCGGTGATGCGCGATAGCTTGCCCTGGTTCTCCATCATGGTGGACAGTGCCTTCTGCACCGGCGTCTTGGCGAAATCCCTGGCATCGGGGATGCCGGGCAGAACCTTGCCGAACTGCAACACGATCTTGAGCTGCCCGGCGCGGACATAACCGAGGCCGGAACTCATGCCGCCCATCAACACATCGGTTTCCCCCCGCAGCAAGCCGAGAGCCGCCGAAGAGCCGGAATAGCCGACGATGATCTTTCTCGAAATGTTGTAGGCGGCGGAGAACATGAAGGCGTCGTTATACGACCCCGCGCCGACGCCCGAGGCAGAGAACTTGACCGGACGATTTGAATTGAAGATGTCCTCGATGGTCTTGTAGTCCTTGGAATTAGCGGCTACCGACGCCACCCGCCGATCGGACTGGGCCTTGCCGATCCACGACATCTTGGCGAGGTCGAAACGGATGCCCTTCTTCTTCTGGATCTGGGAGTAGACCAACCCCGTGGTGAAGCTGCCCACCGTCAATCCATTGGGCTTTGCCCGATAGATCAGGTTGGCGGCGATGATATGGCCGGCACCGGGGCGGTTCTTGACGACCGTCTTGAGGCCGGGGATTGATATTTGCATGTGCCTAGAAATAAGGCGGGCAAAAAAATCATGGCCGCCACCGGGTGCGCTGCCGACCACCCAGGTCAGGGTCTTGCCGTCGAAAAAAGCGGCGCCTTTCTTAGCGGCCTCGGCCGGCGCGGCCGCAAAGGTGGCCCCAGCCAGGGCGAATACAGCCAAAATACTTACGGTATTCTTCATCACTATCGCTCCCATCGGTGAAATTATCTGGTGTTGTTTTCCGTCGTTGCTTTCAATCAACGCCCCCCCGCGACAACCCATGGGGCGGCGTGAGGCGCTCGGATTTTCGGTATGAGGCGGGCCCCCGCAGGGGCCCGCTTGAATAGTTTGGCCGTGCGGCGGTCAACTCTTGCAGTCGATGGTCTTCGCCTCGGCATTGATCTTGGGCCAGGTGAAGGTGCAGATCATGCCGACCTTGACGGCCTTGCGCTTGGCCTTCTTGCCGTCGATGATCACCGTAGTGCGCGAGCCCGACACCTTGGCCGTCACATCCTTGCCCTTGAAGCCGATGGTGATGCGCCGGCCGCCGCGCTTGGTCGCCGTCACCTTGCCGGAACTCTTGATCATCGGCACCTTGACGTTGGAAAGCGCCGTCAGCATGGCGATGATTTCCGGCGGCTGGTTGAGCATATCGAGCACCAGCTTGGCGGTGTCTTCGCCGTTCGCCGCCTCGATCAAGCGATGGGACCTCTTGGCCTCTTCGATCAGTTGCGGGCTCTTGGACGCCTCCATGAACACGGCGCGAAGGGTCTTCAGGCGGTCGGGAACCATCTTCGGCGGCCCCGCCACGATGCGCGAGAGTTGGCCGTAAAGCGTCAACATCTTGCCCAGCGTCCTCTGTTGCTGCGTCGTGGCGATGGCGATGGCGTCGGGCACTTCCCTCATTAATTTTGGAAACTGCGCGCTGTTACCAAACCGTAGGATGATCCTGGTTTGCTTGGCGCGGACGTAATTCATGCCCGAACTCAAGCCGCCGACAAAAATATCGGTTTCGCCGCGCATCAGGGCAAGTGCCGATCCCGACCCTTGATAGCCGACGATGATCCGGTAGGGGAATCCAAAGGCCTCGCCGATCAGGAAGGAATCGTTCCACGAGCCGGAACCGACACCGGAAACGGTCCACTTGAGCTTCCGCTTGGTTTTCAGCACGTCGGCCCAGTTCTTGAGCTTGGAATTCTGGGCCACGGAAACGACGCGGATGTCCGACGCCCCCTTGCCGATCCACGACATCTTGGCGAGGTCGAAGCGGATGCCCTTCAGGTTGTTGATCTGGGCATAGATCAGCCCGGTGGTGAAGTTGCCGATGGTCAGGCCGTTGGGCTTGGAGACCCAAAGAAGATTGGCGCCGATGCGGTGCCCCGCGCCGGGCCGGTTGAGGACCACGAAGGTCGATCCCGGCAGGGCCTTTTCCATGTGCCGGGAAAACAAACGGGCGTAAAAGTCATGGCCGCCGCCGGTCCCGGTGGCGGTGATCCATTTCACCGTCTTGTCCTTGTAGAACGCCTTGCCGGTGGCCGCGTCCGCGGATCCGGTAAGGGCCAAGGCCCCGCCCATGGCGGCGCCCAAGGCAAGCATTTTGATGGAATAGTTCACGATATTGTTCTCCCTTTATCCTGTCTCCCAGAGACAAAAATTTGTTGGTTTCATCATGGTTTTTCTAGGATTGCGAAGTGAAACACATCTGCCCCCCCGCGACAACCCATGGCGCGGCGTGAAGCCCCGGGTTTCAGGCATGAAGC
>SMXQ01000117.1 GCA_004356985.1 Alphaproteobacteria bacterium
CCGGCCCCGAGGCCCCGCGCCCCGGCAAATTCCCCGGCCGCGATCTTGGCCCGTTCGCCGGGCGGGCGGACCCGGGTGACGCGGATGGCGCCGGCGCCGGCGGCGATGGTGATTCCCGAATCGGCGACGGCGAGAATCTCGCCGGGCGCCCCCGCGCCGTCCGCCCCGCGGCTTCCGAAAAGGCCGAGCACCGCGCCGCCCACGGTGGTCCAGGCGCCGGGCTGGGGGTCGGTGCCGCGGATCAGGCAATGGATCTTTTCCGCCGGCGCGGCCCAGTCGATCTCGGCATCCTCGGCGCGGCACCAGCTTTCATAGCCGGCCGCGGCCTCATCCTGGGCGATCCTCGGCGCCGAACCGCCGCGCACCAGTTCCACCGCTTCCATCAAGGCCGCGACACCCATGGGGAAGAGGTGGTCGAAATAGATGCTGCCCACGGTGTCGTCGGGGCCGATCTCGACCTCTTTTTGCAACAGGACGGGGCCGGTGTCGAGCCCTTGGTCGGGCCAGAAGATGGTGAGCCCGGTCTTGGTCTCGCCGGCGATGATGGACCAGTTGATGGAGCTCGGCCCGCGGTGCCTGGGCAGCAGCGAGGGGTGATACTGGATGGTCCCCAGGGCCGGAATGTCGAGGCAGGTTTGCGGCACCAACTGGGTCACGTAGGCCATGATGCAAAGGTCGGGCTTGAGCGATTCCAGGAGATCGGCCGCCGTGTCGGTTTTCCAGGACTCCAGTTGGTGCAGCGCCAGGCCCTCTTCCAAGGCCAGCGCCTTGAGCGGATCGACCGGGCGCCCGGCGCTGTCGGGCGGGCAAAAGACGGCGACCACGTGGTCGTCGCCGGCGCCGCCCAGCACCCCTTCCGCTACCGCCTTTCCAAAGGCCTGCTGGCCGTGGATAACAATGCGCATGTCAATTTTTCCGGTGGACTGATGTGACCCGTTAAGAGGGTGTGACCGCGAAGGGCGCCGCGATCGGATGTCGAGGCCGGGGTACTATAGCCGCCGCGCCTGTGATGGGAAACGGCGGCGGGGCGCGGCGGCAAAGAAGATTGCCGCCCGCCGATGGAAACCACGTTATAATGCCGGTGCCCGTGCCCGTGCCCATTGGCGACCGCGGGGGCGAAAACTTCGTGACGGCACCAACCGGGGGGCGGCCATGCAAGAACTTCCCATCGATCGCTATTTCCTGGATCGCGCCAAGGCCAAGCGGGGCGGGCGGCTCAACGCGTACGCGTCTCTCACGCCATCGCGGACCGCCCTGGTGGTGGTCGACATGCAGGATTACTTCGTCAAGGACGGCATGCCGTCCACCATCGCCGAGGGCCAGGGGATCGTCGCCAACATCAATCGCTTGGCCGCGGCCACCCGGGCGGCGGGCGGCCTGGTGGTCTGGATCCAGACCGAGGCCCCCGCCGATGCCGACGACTGGGCCAACCGCAGGGAGGCCACCAGCGCCGAGAGGTGGGAGTCCCGGCGCGAGTTGCTGGCGCGGGACGGCGAGGGTTTCGGCATCTTCCCCGCCTGCGCGGTGGAAAGTGAAGACCAATTGGCGACCAAAATCCGCTATTCCGCGTTCATCCCCTACCCGTCGCAATTGGATACCCTTCTCCGGGACCGGGGGATGGATACCCTGCTGATCGCCGGGGTGGCCACCAGCACCTGCTGCGAGTCCACGGCGCGGGATGCCAGCATGTGGGGCTACCGCACCATCATGGTGTCCGACGCCAACGCCGACCAGACCGAGGCGTTGCACCGCCACACCTTGGGCAAGTTCCTGACCACCTTCGGCGACGTGCAAACCACCGGCCAGTTGACCGAGAAGCTGGCCATGGGCGCGGAACTCGCGGTTCCGGCGCAATAGCGGGCCGGTGGGTTAGAGGGCCGGTGGAATAACGGGCCGGTGGGTTAGAGGGCCGGGGCGATGGCGGGCGCTTTCCCGCCGGGGTGATGGCATTGATGCCGGCCCGCGGCCCCGCGCCCCCAACGCCGCCCGCCGGGCGCCGCACCGGTGGGTTTGTTGGCGGCGCCGAGCGTGATATTCTCAGGCCATGGGAACTTCGGGGGGGCATCGGTAACGTGCGGGAATTCCTGCTTTATTCGACATTTCTGATGGTCGTGTTCGGCGCCATGTTCGGCTACCTGTACGCGACGTCGGAAGTCATCGAGGTCCAGGTGATGGGAAAGCGAATCCAGCAGACCATCTGGCGTCCGGGGCTCGGCACCAACGAATACATCATCGAGACCAAGAAAAACGGCGACCTCGCCCTCTCCTCCCTCCCCTTGATGGGATATTTCTGGGGCGCCGCCGAGGCCTATGAAAGGCTCCGCGTCGGCGGCGGCTACCGGCTGCGCATCGTCGAATATCCGTTTATCCAGCGCCCGGGCAACGTCGCCGTCATACAGGTGATCGAATAAGGCCTCTAGTCCCGACGAGGCCCAGGCCGCCCGGGGCGGGCGGAACTTCGGCTCAGGAACCGCCCCTGCTGACGGCGTCGTGAACCGCGGTGGTCCAAATTTCGAAGGTGGTCTGCACTTGTTGGCCGACCAGCGAAAGCGCGACGATGATGAAAACCGAGACCAGGCCGCCGAGAAGGGCGTACTCGATGGCGGTGACCCCTTCATCGGTTGCGAAGATGGACTTCAGTCGATTGGAAAGCCAAACAACCATTTGCCGATCCTGAGTGAATCACGGCGTTCCGCGACATGGCCGGCCCAGGCCCCATGGGAAACCCGGCTGTCCTACCAGTAGGTGCCCCACCGGTATTTCAAGAACGCGCCAAGCAGGAACATTCCCAAACCGACGATGGTCAGCGGCTTGGCCATGTCGCCTCGGTTGACGTCCATGGTGGAGTACAGGATCGCCACCAGGCCGAACGCGCCGACCACGCCGCCGATGACCATCATCCAAAAGGCGACGTTTGCCAGTTCCGCGGAACTCGTCATCGCTTCCCTCTACCGCTCTTGCGGCCCCGTGCGATTCACCATCTGATTTTTGGATGCTAACAAATTCGACCCCGGAACCCTAAGATGTATTTCAAAATCCCAAATCAGGCGGTTATTTCTCCGGCGTAGCCCACAAAATAGGGGTTTCATTGCCTTCAAGCCCGGTGGCGCGGGCGGGAAACGCGCCCGGCACCTCAAATCTCGCCGCCGCGGAAGGCGGCGTCACACCAGCGCGCGGCGGCGATCAATTTCGCCTCGCCGCCGACGAAGCCCTGCACCTGAAGGCCCAAGGGCATGGCGTCGGCCACCATGAACGGCAGGCTCACCACCGGGTTGCCGGCCAGCGAGGACGCCCATTGGTAGACCGCCGACCCGGTCGCGTCGAGGCCCCGGGGCGCGGTGCCGGTGGCCGCCGGCGTGACCGCGAAGACGCCGTCGCCTTCGAGCGCGGCCAGGCGCTTGCGGTATCGGCGCCGGGTGCGCAGCGCAAGTAGGTAGTCTTCGCGGCTCACCGCCAGCCGGGCGAGGCCCCGTTCATGGGTCAGCGCATGGAAGGCGCGCGTGCCCTCGTCGCGGTCGCGCTCGAGATACATCACCAGGGGCCAGCGGGATTCATAATCGGCGATGGCCGATAACGCTTGGGCCGCCGCGCCGTGGTCCGCTTCCAGCGCCGCCCATGGGGGGTCGTCTGCGGCGCGGGCGATGGTGACGCCGCGCCGCGCCAGGCGCGCCAGTTGCCCCTGGTAGGCGGCCTTGGCGGACTCCCCGGTGGCTTCCCATCCCGCCGCCTCCATGCGGACCAGCACCCTGGGCTTGACCGGCGCGGGCGGGGCTTTGGGCCCTTCGAGACCGAACCCGCCGGGATGGGGACCGGCCCCATGGGAGAGGAACCGGGCGGTGATCCAGGCATCCTCCAGGGTGCCGGCCAGCACCCCCACATGGGTGTTGGTGGCTTGGCCGCCGCCGTCGCCGCCGCGGTGGATGGTGCCGTGCCCGGGCTTGAATCCGTAGACTCCGCAATAGCTCGCGGGCCGGGTCAGCGACCCCTTGCCCTGGGTGCCGATGGCCACCGGCACCATGGCGGCGGCGACCGCCGCCGCCGAGCCCGAGGACGATCCGCCCGGCGTGCGCGCCCGGTCCCAGGGATTGGTGGTGGCGGCGGGCGGACCGAAGCCGAGCTCCGGCAGCGCCGTCTTGCCGACCACGATTGCGCCGCCCGCCCGGAGCGCTTGGACGATGGCCGCGTCGCGCCGGCCCGGGTTCTCGGCCAAGGCGCGCGCGCCCCAGCCGGTGGGCGCGTCACGGGTCTCGAAGACGTCCTTCAGGCCCAAGGGCATGCCGTCGATGGGCGAGGCCGGGCAGCCGTCGCGGTAGCGCGCGGTGGCCGCCTCCGCCGCCGCCATGGCGCCGTCGAGGCGGGTGGAAGCGAACGCCTTGACGCGGGGCTCGGCCGCGGCGATGCGCTCCAGGCAACGCCCCAGGTAGGCGGTCGGCGTGTCGTCCCCGGCCCGGAACCGGGCGACGGAATCATGGAAGGCGAGCAGCCCGGGCGCCCGGGGATCGTAAGCTTCCGCGCTCATGCCTTGGCCGGGCCGCCGCCCGGCGCCGCCCAGGCCCCGGAGATCGGTGATTGGCGCTGGGGTTGGGCGAAGATCGGCACCTCCCTGGCCGCCTCGGCGGCCTCATGGGCGGGCAGGGAACCATCCCAATTGGCGGCGTTGAAGCGGCAGCCGGAATAGGCGGCGGAATCGCCGCTGGCGAGCCACACCGCCGGCACCGCCATGGCTTCCGGCGGGTAGACCGGGCGGCCCGCCTCACGGGCATGGGGCACCGCCGATGGCCGGGAGAAGGTCGTGTCGGTCAACCCGCCCGGTACCAGGGCGTTCACCGTGACCCCGGTTCCCGACAGGTCCTGGGCCCAGATCAGGGTCATGGCATCCAGCGCCGCCTTGGACGGCCCATAGGGGGAGTTGCGGGGACCGATCATCGACTGGCCGGACTTGGAGATGTTGATGATCCGCCCCTGCCCGGCCGCCACCATGGGCGGCGCCGCGGCGCGGGCCATCAGGAAGGGCCCGTTGACGTTGGTGTCAACCAGCCGCAGCCAGCCGGAAATGTCGTTTTTCCAGAACGGGTCATTGCCCTGGCGGATGTTTCGCATGCCCTTGCCGGCGTTGTTGACGAGGATATGAAGCGCCCCGAAGCGGTCCACCGTCTCGGCCACGGCGCGGGCGCAATCCTCGGGATCGGCGACGTCGGCAGCGACCGCGAGGCCGCAATCGCGCCCCGTGGCGTCGTTGATTTGCCGCGCCACGGCCCTGATCTCATCGCCCGATTCCGCGGAGGTGACGGTGACCCCCAGGGCGCCGGCGCGGGCCAGGGCCAGGGCCATGACGCGGCCCATGCCGCGGCCGCCGCCGGTGACGATGGCCACCTTTCCCGACAGGTCCGGTTCGGCCATGGTGTGCTCCTCTCCGACGCCGGGCCGGTGCGCCGCCACCCGCCCGCGCCCGCGATCGTTGATCTCACTCTGGCGATTGATCTCACTCTAGAGTGGGCCTATGACAGGGACAAGACCGGGCGCCGGCGCGCGCCAAGGCCGGGGAGGGCCGCCATGACCGTTCGCATAGCCCAACTGGTGCGCCCATCCAACGACGTGGTGGACGAGGCCTTCCTGCGCGACTTCCCCGAAATCGAGGCGGTCAAGGCAGAGGACCCCCAGTCCCTGGTTGACGTGCTTGAAGGCGCGGAAATCCTCCATGTCTCTAATTCCGCCTTCACCCCGGAATTCGCCGCCATGGTGCGCGAGGTGGGCCGGGCGCTCAAATGGATCCAGTTCACCACCGTCGGCATCGACATCGCCCTGGAGGCGGGATTGCCCGACGGCGTGTGGATCACCAATACCGGCGATGTCAGCCAGCGGATACTGGCCGGCCACGCCATGGCCCTGATGCTGGGCGTCATGCGCGGCTTTCGCTATTACCAGCCGCTCCGCGCCAAACACGTTTGGGGGCGCGCCGACATGCAATCCCAGATCATGGAGACCGAGGGCGCGTCCATGGTGATCCTGGGCCAGGGCCGCATCGGCCAGGACATCGCCCGCAAGGCCAAGGCGTTCGACATGGAGGTGACCTGCGTCACCCGGGCGCCTGTCCCCGCCGTGCCCGAGATCGACCGCGTGGTGCCCCGCGAAAAGGCGGCCGAGGTGCTTGCAACCGCCGATGTGGTCATGGTGGCGATGCCCCTCGACGACGACACCGAGGGGTTTTTGTCGGCCGACCTCATCGCCGCCATGAAAAAGACGGCGATCTTGGTCAATATCTCGCGCGGCAAGGTGGTGGACGAGGCGGCCCTGGCCCGTGCCCTGGCCGAGGGCCGCATCAGGGGGGCCGGGTTGGATGCCTTCGGCGATGAGCCGCTGCTTGCCGACAGCCCGTTTTGGGATCTTCCCAACGTGTTGATGACGCCCCATGTGGGCGGCGCGGGAGGACACCAATCGTGGATCAGGTTCAGCGAACTTGTCCGCGAGAACACCCGCCGTTACCTGATCGGCGAACCGCTCAATCACGTGGTCCGGACGCCCGACGGGACGCTTCAAGGTTTTGGCGAAAATTAGGGCACCATCTAGCAGGCTGCTGAAAAAACGTTTGGAGCATTTGCCCATCCTTCGAGACAGGCCCCTTCAGGGCCTTCCTCAGGATAAGGAATGATATGTTTCTGTACTTTCCCTCATGCCGGGGAACGCGCGCAGCGCGTGTCTCGAAGCATCGGGCCACAAGGCAGTGTTTTTCAGCAGCCGCCTACACCGTCATGTTCGGCCAATCGACTAGGCGCTTGAGGGGCTCGCCGGCGCAATAAAGCCTCAAGTTCTCGATCAGCATGTCGTCCAGCGCGGTGTCCTTGGGCCCGCCGCCGCCGCCGCCCACATGGGGGCTGATGACGATGTTGTCGACCTCCCATAACGGGTTGTCAGCGGCCATCGGTTCCTCGGCCTGGACGTCGAGCCCGGCGCCGCCGATGGTCCCCGATCGGCACGCTTCGATCAGGTCGGCCTCGTTGATCAGGTCGCCGCGCGCCACATTGATGACCAAGGTGTTGGGCTTCATGGCGGCGAACTTCTCGGCATCGAGAAATCCCCGCGTCTCGGCGGTGGACGGCATGCTCATGAGCACCGCGTCGGCCTGGGCCAGGGCTTCCATGACCCGTTCCCGGGGGAAGACTTCTTCCACCAAATCGTCGGCCTCATAGGCGCGGGAGACGCCGATCACCCGCATGTCGAAGGCGCGCGCCTTCCTGGCCATGCTCTGGCCGGTGGCGCCTAAGCCGATGATCACCAGGGTCTGGCCCTTGAGCGGCGCGACGGTCTTAGTGATCTCGTCCCTCAGCCAGGCGTGATCCTTGCGCGCCGCCTCGATGGCCCGGAAACGGTGGCTGAGGCACAGCAAAAGCGCGAACGCGTGCTCGCCCAGGGTCGGCCCGCGCAAGCCGGCGACATTGGCGACGGTGACGCCCTCGGGGAAACCGCCCGACTTGAGCGCCTTGTCGATGCCCGAGGTGGTGAAATGGATGAGCCTGAGCGCGCCGGCATTGGCGTTGACCGCCGCCACCATGTCCTCCACATAGACGCGGTTGGAGATGAACATGATTTCGGCGTCGCCGAGCTCCCGGGCGACGTCGTCGGGCCCGTAGGTGACCACGAAATCAAGTTCGGGGAATTTTTCGGTAATGGCGGATATGTCCGCCGGCTTGGTCCGGGAATTATAGACCACCTTCATGGGCTGATTTCCTCCGGTACGTCCCTGTGGGCCTTACGAACTTGTGGGGGGTTTAATTTTAGACGAGACTTGGCCCCGCAAGAAACCATACCCGGGAGACGCGTTCCATGGCAAACGGCAAGCTCGAGGGAAAAACCGCCCTGGTGACCGGGGCGGGGGGCGCCATCGGCGGCGCCATCGCCCGGCGGTTCGCGTCCGAAGGCGCCAGCGTCTGCGTCGCCGACCTCAACTTCGATGCCGCCAAGCAGACCGTCGCCGATATTGAGGCCGCCAGCGCGGACGCGGTGGCCTGTGCCTTGGATGTCGCCGATCCGGCCCAGGCGGAAGCGGCCGTGCATTTGACCCATGAGCGGTTCGGCGGCCCGCATATCTTGGTCAACGTGGCGGCGGCGCCCAGCCCGCGCGGCACGGTCGAGACCATGGCGCTGGAAGATTTCACGCGTGAAATCACGGTGAACCTGACGGGTTATTTCCTGATGGCCAAATACGCCGTGTCGGCGATTCGCGCCGCTGGCGGCGGGTCGATCATCAACATCGCTTCCCAGTTGGGCCATATCGGCGTGCCCGGGCGGCCCGCCTATTGCGCGTCCAAGGGGGCCATTCTGCAGCTCACCCGGGTGATGGCTATCGACCATGCGCGCGACAACATCCGGGTGAATTCGATTTCGCCGGGCGCCATCGACACGCCGCGCTCGGGCACCCAGCCGGGCGCACCGCGGCTGACCCGCGAGCAGCGCGGCAAGAGCTACCTCACCGGGCGCATCGGGCGGGTGGACGAGATCGCCGCCGGGGCGGCCTACCTTGCGTCCGACGAGGCGAGCTTCATGACCGGCGCGGATCTGCTGATCGACGGCGGCTTCCTCGCCTTCAAGGGCACCACCGACGACCTGCCGGCACGGGACTAGGATCGCGCCCGGGGCCGGGGGCCGGGGCGGCGATATAGAATAAAGGAGCGAACATGACCGAGAGCGCCGATCCGGGCCGGGCCTACCGCGGCGGGCCGACCACCCGGCCCGAGCTCATGGGCACCTTCGCCATGGTGGCGACCAGCCATTGGCTGGCCAGCGCGGCGGCCATGGGGGCGCTGGAGAAGGGCGGCAACGCCTTCGACGCGGCGGTGACCGCGGGCTTCGTCCTGCAGGTGGTGCAGCCCCACATGTGCGGCCCGGCCGGCGAGGTGCCGATGATCTTGTGCTACCGCGGCCAGGTTCCGGTCCGGGTGTTGGCCGGCCAGGGCCCGGCGCCGGCGGCGGCGACCATCAAAGCTTACCGGGACGCGGGCTTCGACATGGTGCCGGGCACCGGGTTGATGGCGGCCACCGTGCCGGCCGCCTTCGATGCCTGGATGGTTCTGCTGCGCGATTACGGCTCGTTTTCCCTCCGCGACGTTTTGGAACCGGCGCTGGGCTACGCGCGCCACGGCCATCCGGTGATGCCCGCCGTCGCCGAGGCGATCGCCGCCGTCAGCGATATCTTCCGCGACCATTGGCCGAGCTCGGCCGAGGTCTACCTTGCGGGCGGCAAGGCGCCCAAGGCGAAAAGCCTTTACCCCATCAGGGCCCTGGCCGAGACCTATATCCGCGTCATCAGCCAGGCCGAGGCGGCGGGCGGCAACCGCGACCGCCAGATCGAGCGCGCCCGCATGGTCTGGCGCGAGGGCTTCGTCGCCGAGGCCATCGACGATTTCTGCCGCCATGCCGAGGTCATGGATTCTTCGGGTGAACGCCATGGCGGGCTTTTGACCGGCGCCGACATGGCCGCCTGGGAGGCGGCCTATGAGCCGCCGCTGACCTTCGATTACGGCGGCATCACCATCGCCAAATGCGGCCCCTGGAGCCAGGGCCCGGTGATGGCCCAGCAATTGGCGCTGCTCAAGGGGTTCGACCTGGGCGCCATGGATCCGCTGGGCGCCGAGTTTATCCATACGGTGACCGAATGCGCCAAGCTGGCCTTCGCCGACCGCGAAAAATTCTACGGCGATCCCGATTTCACGCCGGTGCCCATGCATGTGCTGCTGTCCGACGAATACAACGACAAGCGCCGGGAACTGGTGACCGGCGACGCCTCGCTCGACCTC
>SMXQ01000118.1 GCA_004356985.1 Alphaproteobacteria bacterium
GGGCCGCCCCAGCCGTCGAGCAGCGCCGCCAGCTTCCAGGCGAGATTGATGGATTCGCAGATCCCGGTATGCATGCCGGCGCCGGCGGTGGGGGACATCTCGTGGGCCGCGTCGCCGGCGATCAGGACCCGGCCGTGGCGATAGGTTCGGGCCAGAAAGTCGCGCCGCTGCCACGGCGACACGTCGAGAATCTCGTAAGGGAAATCGCATCCCGCAAGCTTGCGCAAATAAGAGGCACCGGTCAGGTCCGGGTTCGGGTCGTGAAACACCGACAGCCGCCATAGTTCCTTGCCGTCGATGGCGATCAGCTCCGCCCAGCAGCCCGCCTCGTCGAAGAAGCGATAGATATGGGCCCATCCCTTGTCGTGAATCGCCGCGAATTCGGGCGAGCGGAAGAAGACATTGACGCTGGTGGCGATGGGTCCCAGCCCCTCCAGCGGGATGCCCAGCCGGCGCCGGACAATCCCGCCCGCACCGTCGCAACCGACCAGGTAGTCGGCGGCGATGACCCGTTCCTCTCCTGACTCCGTATCGACCAGCCGGGCGCGAACGCCGGTCTCAAACTGGTCGAAGGAGTCCAGCCGGGTTCCGTAGCGGACGGAAACAGACGGCAAGGATTTCGCCTTCTCGGCCAAAATGGGATCGAAATAGATTTGTGGGCACGACGCCGCGCCTTCCGGCGAATAATCCAGATTGCCCTGGCGTTCCCGGTGGGAGCCGATCTCGAGCCGCGCCAATTCTTCTCCGACCATGGTCGATAGGTAAACAAAGTCGTTGGGATGAGTCCGCGACCAGACCGCGTCACGGACCTTGTCGGCGATCCCCCAGCGGCGGCAGAACTCCATGCCGCGGGCGGAGACACTGCTCATCCGCGGGACACGAAGTTTGCCGTCGCCCTGTTCGACGAGGACGCAATCGATGCCGCGCAGGCCGAGATCTATGGCAAGTGCAAGACCGACCGGCCCGGCGCCGGCAATCAGGACATTGGTCCCATCGCCCTTGGGCATTGTCGTTGTTCTCCGGTGCCGATGACACGCCGCCGTGGGGCCCGACGCCGTCCGCGCCCGGCTACACCTACACCCTGAACTCGTCGCCCCGCTTGCGGCCCTGGGAGACGTCGACGAACAACTCGTCCAGGGGTATTTCGCGGCCGATCATGCCTTGCTCGGCGGAATAGCCCACCAGGGTCCTGAGCTGGTTCTCGTTCTTTTCCGTCATGCCGTATTCCCAGGGGTCGGGGCCGAGGATTCCCTCCTGCTCCTCCCAGGTCTCGCGGTACCAGGCGAGCGGCACGATGCGCGGGTTGACCATGCGCTTCATGGCGATTGCCTTGGATTCATTAAAGGCGTGGAACAGGTTGATGGGCACCCAGGGGTGTTCATCGACGATCTCTTGGCGGATGCCGATCACGTGCATGATGGGAAAGACCTGGGTCTTTTTGTAGTAGGCGATTTCCTCTTCCTTGAAGTTGGGGAACAGGCGCGCCACCCGGGGGTCGCCGTCGATCAACGGCTTGATCAGGTCGGGGTGCAGCACGGCGTCCAATTCGCCCTCGGCCAGCATGGCCTCGACCGATTGGTCGTCGTTGAGGCGGCTCAGCTTGAGATCCGGCGGCGGCGTGAAATCGATGCTCTCGTCCAACTCCGAGAACCATTCCATGGAGCGGTGGGGCACCCCGTATTCGTGCTCCAGGATGCCGCGCATCCACAATTGGGCGCTGGATTGATACTGCTTGACCCCCATCTTGCAGCCGATCAGGTCGGTGGGTTTCTCGATGCCCTTGGTGGTGTTGATGAAGATGAAGCCGTGGCGGAAGCGGCGGTGCAGGAACACCGGAATCCCGGCGATGGGCATGCCCTGGTCGCGGGCCACCAGGTAGGACGAGCACGACACCTCGGCGACATCGAAATCATTGTTGCGCAGGAAGCGCCAGTGCCGGGTGGTGGAATCCATGTTGGTCAGGATCGTCAGCTCCATGCCGTCGGGTTGCACGGTGCCTTCCTTGAGCGCCCGGACGATCTCGTAATCGCCGATGGCCAGCGACAATTGAAGTTTCTTCGACATTGTTTTTCTCCCGTCGCGCTAAGACTAATCGGTGCGCCCGGCCGCCGCCCGCAGAATATCGCGAATCCTTTGCGGCGTGATGGGCAGCCTTCTCACCGCGCCGGGGATGGAAATGGCCTCGTTCACGGCGCCGGCGATGGCCGCGCCCACGCCGTTGATGCCGCCTTCGCCCGCGCTCTTGATGCCCAGCGGGTTGAGCGGGCTCGGCGCGTCCTCGGTCACCAAGACCTCGACCTCGGGCGCCTCGCCCAGGGTCGGCAGAAGGTAGTCCGCCAAGGTCACCGCCAGCGGCTGGCCGTTTTCGTCATAGGCGAATTCCTCGTACAGCGCGCCGCCCAGCCCCTGCAGGCAGCCGCCCACCAATTGGCCCTCGACCATGGCCGGGTTGACCGCCCGGCCGACGTCGTAGGCGACCATGAAGCGTTCCACGGTGATGCCGCCGGTGCCGGGATCGACTTTAACCTGGGCCAGGTGCACGCCATAGGGAAAGACCGTATCGGTGGGATTGAAGAAGCCCTCGGCCCAAAGCCCGGGTTCGCGGCCGCCCAGCACCTTGGAGCCCGGCGCCAGACGCCTGGCGACCTCGGCCAGGGTCATGGTGGCGCCCGCGGCATCATCGCGCCGCCGGATGGTGCCGTCGCTGATCTCCAGCGCCTCGGCGGGGGCCTGGAGAAGTTCCGCCGCCATGTCCAAGGCCTTGGCCCGCAATTTCAAGGCGGTGACGTGGACGGCACCGCCGGTCAACACCGTGGCGCGGGTGGCGTGCGCCCCGATGCCGTAGGGAATGCGGTCGGTCTGGCCGTGGATGACGCGGATGCTTTTGTAGCCGACGCCCAGCGCCGCGGCGCAGATCTGCGCCATGGCGGTCTCGAACCCCTGGCCGAGGGAAGCGCCGCCGGTGATAACCTCGACGCCGCCGGCGCCGTCCACCGCGATCTTGGCCCCGTCGGACGGGCCGCGCCCGCCTTCCTCCAGGAACATGCCGATGCCGGTGCCGACCATCTCGCCCCCCTCGCGGCGCCGGGCCAGGTCGGCTTGGAGATCGTCCCAGCCGAATTTCGTTAGCGCCTTGTCCAGCAAAAGGGCGTAGTCGCCGGAATCGAAATTCAGGTCGCCCACATGGGGCTCGTCGAAGGACAGCCGGTAGGGAAAATCGCTGGCCGGGATCAGGTTGCGGCGGCGCACGGTGACGCGGTCGAGATTCAGTTCCGCGGCCACGGCGTCGATCAATTGTTCGCGGACAAAGGTGCTCTCGAACCGGCCCGGCGCGCGATAGGTGGCGCAAGGCGTCTTGTTGGTCAGCCGGAAATGGGTCACCGCGCGGAAGGCGGGCACGTGGTAGAGCCCGGTCAACATGCACATGGTCCGGTTGGCGACGTTGGAGCCGTGGGTCCGCACATAGCCGCCCTGGTCGTGGAAGATCTCGTCGTCGATGCCGAGGATATGCCCATCTTTATCGACGGCGATGCGCGCCAGGTGGCGCTGCTCGCGGCCTTGGTTGGCGCACATCAGGTGTTCATGGCGATCCTCGATCCATTTCACCGGCCGCCCCAGGCGCTTGGCCGCGACCAGCACCAGGACGTCTTCGGGGTACAGCTCGCCGCGGATGCCAAAGCCGCCGCCGATGTGGCATTCGTGCAGGTGAAGCTGGGCGGGATCGCATCCCAGCATGGCCACCAGGGTTTCCTTGTTGCGGTGGATCACCTTGGCCGCGCCGTGGAGCTCGAGGATATCGTTGGCCGCGTCATAGCGGCCGATGGCGCCCCGGGTCTCCAGGGGCACACCCGAATGGCGGCCGGTGAGAAGATCCAGCGCGATGACCTTATGGGCACCGGCGAAGGCGGCCTCGATGTCGCCGAAACTGTGGGTCAACAGCGCCGCTTCGGTGCCCAGGCCGGGGGAAAATTCGCCGGGCTCCTGGTCGGCGGCGACGATGACGCGAAGCTCCGCGTAGTCGACGGCCACCAGTTCGGCACCATCCTCGGCGAGATAGGGGTCTTCGGCGAAGACCGCCACCACCGGGTCGCCGACATAGCGCACCCGGCCCTTGGCCAGGACCGGCTGGCGGTAGGGCTTGAGGTTCTCCGATGCCCGGTCGGCGCGAAAATCGACCGGGCCGATGTCGGGAATGTCGGCGGCTGTCCAGACCGCGAAGATTCCCGGCAGCGCCGCCGCCGCCCGGCAGTCGATGGACGTGATCTCGGCATGGGCATGGGGGCTGCGCACCACCCGCATGTGGAGCTGATGGGGGAAGTTGATATCGCCGGCGAAGCGCGCGTCGCCGGTGACCAGCGGCGGGTCTTCCAAGCGCTCCACCGATCGGCCCAGGACCTGGGACGTCTCTGTGCCCGTCTCCGTGCCCGTCTCCGCCGCCATCAGCGCCCCTGCCGCGCCGCGCCGCCGCACCTGGCGGGCCCGGGCCTCATGCTTGGCGATCCCGCAGCAACTCCCGCATCCGTTGCGGGCTCACCGGCAGCTGGGTCACCGCGCCGGGGGTGGAAATGGCGGCGTCGATGGCGCCGGCGATGGCCGCGCCGACGCCGTTGATGCCGCCCTCGCCGGCGCTCTTGATGCCCAGTGGATTGTGCGGGCTGGGCGCGTCCTCGGTGAGCAAAACCTCCACATCGGGCACCTCGGCGGCGGTGGGCATGAGGTAATCGGCGAAGGTCACCGCCAGGGGCTGGCCGTGCGGGTCGTAGGCGAATTCCTCATACAGCGCGCCGCCCAGTCCCTGGATGCAGCCGCCCACCAGTTGCCCTTCCACCAGCATGGGGTTGACCGCGCGCCCAACGTCGTAGGCGACGACGAACCGCTCCACCGCCACGTGGCCGGTCTCTTCGTCGATGCGGACCACGGCGAAATGAATGCCATAGGGGAATACCGTCTCGGTGGTATTGAAAAATTCCTCGGCGTTGAGGCCGGGCGCGTGGGCGCCGCGGTTTTTCGAGGCCGGGGCAAGGAACGCGGCGATTTCACCCAGGGTGATGGACGGCCCCGTGGCCCGCCCGCGCCGGGTCACCGTGCCGTCGGCGATGACCAGTTCATCACCCGGCGTCTGGAGGATCTCCGACGCCACGTCCAGCGCCTTGGCGCGCACCGCCAAGGCGGTGGCGTGTACGGCGTTGCCGGTCATCACCGTGGTCCGCGCGGCGTGGGCGCCGATGCCGTAGGGGATGCGGTCGGTTTGGCCATGGATGACGCGGATGCGCCGGTAGTCGACGCCCAGCGCCTCGGCGCAGATCTGCGCCATGGAGGTCTCGAACCCTTGGCCGAGCGAAGCGCCGCCGGTGATCACCTCGACGTCGCCCTCGGTGTCCACGGCGATCCTCGCGCCGTCGGACGGGCCGAGACCGCCTTCTTCCAAGAACATGCCGATGCCGGCGCCCACCAGCTCGCCCTGGGCGCGGCGCCGGGCCAGTTCGGGGCCAAGGGAATCCCAGCCGACATGGGCCAAGGTCTTGTCGAGAAGCAGCGCGTAGTCGCCGGAATCGATCTCCCCGTCCTTGGCCTCGGGCTCGTCGAAGGCGATGGTGTAGGGCATCTCGGCCTTGGTGATCAGGTTGCGCCGCCTGATCTCTATGGGGTCCATGCCGAGCTTCGCCGCGGCGGCGTCCATCAGCCGTTCGCGGACGAAGCTGGCCTCGTACCGGCCGGGCGCGCGGTAGGTGGCGCAGGGCGTCTTGTTGGTCAGCCGGACATGGGCCCGGGCGCGGTAGGCGGGCACCCGGTAGAGCCCGGTGAACAAACACATGGTCAAGTTGGGGACGACCACCCCGTGGGTGCGGATGTAAGCCCCCTGGTCATGGTGGAAGGTGTCCTCCATGGCGAGGATGCGGCCCTCGGCATCGACGGCCATGCGCGCCCAGTGGTGCTGTTGGCGCCCCTGGTTGGCGCACATCAGGTGCTCGTGGCGATCCTCGATCCATTTGACCGGGCGGCCGAAGCGCTGGGCCGCCGCCAGCACCAGGACGTCCTCGGGATAGACCTCGCCGCGGATGCCGAAACCGCCGCCCACATGGCTTTCGTAAAGGTGCAACCCGGACGGTTTCCGCCCCAGCATGCGGATCAGGGTTTCCTTGTTGCGGTGGAGCACCTTGGCCGCGCCGTGCAGCTCGAGGATGTCCTTGGCGGCGTCATAGCGGCCGATGGCGCCCCGGGTCTCCATGGGCACGCCCGAATGGCGGCCGGTGAGAAGATCGAGCTCGACGACGGCGTGGGCGGCGGCGAAGGCGGCCTCGGTATCGCCGTAGGAATACGGGATGATGGCCACCTCGGTGCCGACGCCGGGCGCGAATTCCCCCAATGGGTCGTCCACCGAGACGATGGCCGGAAGCTCCGCGTAGTCGACGGCCACCAGTTCGGCACCATCCTCGGCGAGATAGGGATCTTCGGCGAACACCGCCGCCACCGGGTCGCCCACGTAGCGCACCCGGCCCTTGGCCAGGACCGGCTGGCGGTAGGGCTTGAGAACTTCCGCCGCCCGGTCGGCGCGAAGGTCGACCGGGCCGATGTCGGGGATGTCGGAGGCGGTCCACACGCCATGGATTCCGGGCAGGGCCAAGGCCTCCTGGGTGTCGATGGAGCGGATCTCGGCATGGGCGTGCGGCGATCGCACCACGCGCATATGAAGCTGATGGGGAAAGTTGATGTCGGCGGCGAAGCGGCCCCGGCCGGTGATCAGCGGCGGGTCTTCCAGGCGGGGCACCGATTGGCCGAGAACTTTATCCAAGGCTATGGCCCCGCTCTTAGCTCATCGGCCGCCGCGCGGACCGCCTTGACGATGTTGGCATAGCCCGTGCAGCGGCAGAGATTGGACGACAGTGCGGCGCGGAGATCGGCGTCGGAGATGTTGGGCTCGTTCTCGAGAATACCGACCGCCAACATGAGGAAGCCCGGCGTGCAGAAGCCGCATTGCAGGGCGTGGTGTTCGATGAAACTGCGCTGCAGGGGATGAAGCTCGTCGCCCTGGGCGAGCCCTTCGACAGTGCGGATGGCCACGCCCACGCACTGCACGGCGAAGATCAGGCAGGAGCGCACCGGCACGCCGTCGAGCAGCAATGTGCAGCTGCCGCAGACCCCGTGCTCGCAGCCGATATGGGTGCCGGTTTGGCCGCATTGGTCGCGGATGGCGTCGGCAAGGGTGCGCCGGGCGTCTACGGTGATGGCGTGATCATGGCCGTTGATGGTGAGGGTGATGTCGTGCTTACGGGTCATGCGGCGGCACTTTCGGCGGCACTCTCAAGGGCGCGGCGGGCCAGGCATTGGGCCAGCTCTCGGCGGTATTGGGCGCTGGTGCCGGCATCCTCCATGGGGTCCAGCGCCGCCGCCACGGCCGCAGCGGCGGCCTCGAAGGCTTGGCTGCCGGGGGGCTGGCCGTCGAGCGCGGCCTCGGCTTGGGGAATGCGGCGCGGGTGGTCTTCGGCGCCGCCGATCCCTAAACGCGCGTCATGCATCACGCCGCCGCTCAAGCGGAAGCTGACCAGCGCCATGGCGAGGGCGAAATCGCCGGCCCGGCGGCTGAACTCGGCGAAGCCGAAGCGGGTATCGGCGGCTGGCAGGGCGATTCGCGTTTCCACCAACAGCTCGTCGTCTTCCAGGGCCGTGGTCATGATCCCCTGGATGAAATCCGCGCCGGCGATGGTGCGCCGGCCCCGCGTGCTTTGGGCGGTGATGGTCGCATCCAAGGTGACCGCCGCCAGGCACCATTCCGAGGACGGGTCGGCCTGGGCCAGGCTGCCGCAGAAGGTGCCGCGCTGGCGGATGGGATAATGGCCGATATGCCCCGCCATGAAGGTCAAAATCGCCCCCAACCCGCCATCGGTGACGGGGCGGTGGAAGGCGGCGTGACGCACGCAGGCGCCGATGGAAAGCACGCCGTCTTCGACCGCGAGGCGGCCGAGTTCCTCGATGCCGTTGATGTCCACCAGGTGCTCCGGCGTCGCCAGGCGGAAGGCCATGGTCGGCACCAGGCTTTGGCCGCCGGCCAGGATGCGCCCCTGGTCGGGGGCCACCTCGGCGAGGGTGGCGACGGCCTCTTCCACACTGCGCGCCGCGTGATACTCGAACGCCGCCGGCTTCATGGCCGCCCAGACCCGATGGACCGGCGCGCCATGGACCGGCGCCCCCCGCCGTGAGGAAGCCGGGCGCGAAATGGTGCGTCGCGTGGGATGGAAGCAAACGCGTGCATGTGACCCCTGAAATACTACCGGTGGCGCCTTGGTTTTTGCGTGGCCGGCGTCCATCGTGTCTGGTCTTATAGCACCGATAGCGCCACACGGCATCGGCAGTGCGAGAGTGTGGGGCGGCGGGTCGCGAAATTCAATATTTATCCCGGTTCCGTTCCATAAGTGTTGTCGGGCCCCCCAAGTTCGGCCACTCTTGTTGGCCATGGTCTGGGACGGGTCGAAGACGGCACCCCCGGTTATTCAGAGGAGGCACCGACAATGGCCAACAAGGACCTGAGAACGTGGATCGAGGAGATCGAGGCCGCCGGCGAGTTGCGGCGGATTTCCGGCGCCGACCGCGAGGAAGAGATCGGCGGCATCGTCGATCTGATGATGCGCAAGATGACCAATCCGGCGGTCCTGTTCGACCAGGTGCCGGGCTTCGAGGCCAACTATCGGGTGCTGGCGAATATTCTTTGTTCGTCGCCGCGGGTCAGCCTCGCCCTCGGCCTGCCGGCGGATACCGCCGGGATCGACCTGGTGCAGTATTGGCGCCAATACATGGCCGATACGCCGCTGATCCCGCCCAAGGTGGTCAATGGCGGGCCCATCCTGGAAAACGTGAGCCAAGGGGACGACGTCGATATCGAGAAATTCCCGACCCCCAAATGGCACGAAGACGACGGCGGCTATTACATCGGCACCGCCGCCATGGTGGTCATGAAGGACCCGGATTCTGATTGGATCAACTGCGGCTGCTACCGCATCCAGTCCCATGATGCCAAGACCGCCTCGATCATGATCTCCGGGGGCAAGCAGGGCGGCATGATCCTCAAGAAATATCATGATCGGGGTGAGCCCTGTCCGGTGGCCGTGGTCTCCGGCCTGCACCCGGCCATGTTCATGATCGCCGGCACGGAAATGCCGCTGGGCAAGAGCGAATACGACTACGCCGGCGGCATCCTGGGCGAGGCTATCGAGGTCATCAATGGTCCGGCCACCGGGTTGCCGATCCCGGCCAACGCCGAGATCGCCTTCGAGGGGTTTATCCATCCCGACGACACGGTTTTGGAAGGCCCCTTGGGCGAATGGACGGGCTATTACGCCGGCGGCGCCAATCAGGAACCAGCCATCCGCATCTCCACCCTGATGCACCGCAACGACCCCATCTTGGTGGGTGCCGTTCCCGCCGTGCCGCCCAACGACAACACCTTTTTCCGCGGCTATACCCGCTCGGGCATGGTCTGGTCCCAGCTCGAGGCGGCGGGCATCTCCGGAATCAATGGAGTCTGGACCCACGAGGCCGGCGGTGGGCGCATGTGGCTGACAATTTCCGTCAAGACGATGTATCCGGGCCATTCAAAACAGGCCGGGTTGATCGCCTCCCAATGCCATGCCGGGGCCTATGCCAACCGCTGGGTGATCGTCGTCGACGACGATATCGATCCGTCCAACATGAACGACGTGGTCTGGGCCATGTGCACCCGTTGCGACCCTAAGGACGGTGTCGACGTGTTGAACGGCTGTTGGAGCACGCGGCTCGATCCCATGAGCTATAGCGACGAAGATCCGCGCAATTCGCGGGTGATCGTCGATGCCTGCATCCCTTTCAGGCGCAAGGACAGTTTTCCGAAGATGGCGCGCTCGAGCCCCCAACTGGACGAGAAAATCCGCGCCAAGTGGGGTGATGTCCTGCCGCCCGGCGCCTAATGACCATCCGGTTCGACGACATCGGCAACCGGCTCAAGGCGTTCCGGCTGGGCTCAGGCCTTACCGCCGATGAAATCGCCAAGCGGATCGGCACCTCGCGGACCGCGCTCTACCGCTTCGAGAAGGGCGAGGTCGCCAAGATCGAGACCCTGGAGAAGCTGGCCCACCTGCTCGACGTCTCGGTGCCGACCCTGCTCGGCGTCGGCGTCGAGTACGTGGCCTCGGCGGTCAGCTTCTTCGAGCGGTTGCGCCAGATCGAGCAAACCAGCGAACACATCACCGTGCTGGCCGGGCCGGTGTCCATGTTGCTGGCCTCCGACGGCTTCGACGCGGCCATCGAGGAGGTGCTCGCCGAGAGCATCCCCGATACCCTGGCCGACCGCCAAGGCGCGCTGCAACAGGTGGCCGACCTGATGCCGATCCTCCGCGCCCGCAAGGAAACCTACCGCCGGCGCCGCCCCGGCATGGTCAACCTCATCTCCGGCGCCGAGATCGACCGTTTCCTGCGCAACGGCCTGGTCGGCCGTCTGGACCTGCCCGAGGCGACCTTGCGCAAACGGCGCGCCCTGGCCCGGGCGGAGGCCGAACACCTCGCCCGGCTGATGGAAGAGGAGCCCATCGGCGTCCAGATCGGCGTCGTTCCGGGGACCCTGCCCCATGCCAGCTTCCAGATTTTCCGCCAGCCCGACCGCAAGATCCTCACCCTGAGCCCCTTCCGCCTGGGCGAGCAGCCCAACGTGGCCGGCGGGATCGCCATGATCACCTCGGCGCCCGAGGCCGTGGTGCTCCATGAACGCGCCGTCCAAGACATGTGGCGGCGCGCCCTCAAGGGGGCCAAAGCGGCCCGATTCATGGACGATTTGCTGGCCCAACACCCGGACTGACCGGGGGATATGTTGTTAACCGTCTGAATTAACATGGAAAATATGGATTGTAATAAAAATGAGCATAATTTTGTTTTTTAAACACAGGCGTGGTCTACTGGCGCCAGGCGACCCTGAGACCGCCGATCATGGAGGAGGAATTTGACCCTGCGGGACTACCGATACGCTTCCCAGCCCTTCGTGGTGGGGGCCAGTGCAGCGGCCGATTTCCCGGCCCATACCGTGGTCGAGGAGACGCTGACCGAAGTCGTTGCCAACGATTGGGTCAACGACGAATACAAGCACCTGGTGGTGACCGCCTCGCCCAAGGCGCTGGCCGTCAAACCGGGCCAGTTTTTCCATGTGCTGTGCCCCAGCCCGGACCAGGGCGACCTCTGGTTCCGGCGGCCCCAGAGCATCTATGCCATCGACAAGGACGCGGGGCGGCTCGAATTCCTCTACAAATGCGTCGGCCGGGGCACCCATGGGCTGGCCACCATGGGGCCCGGCGACAAATGCAACATCGTCGGCCCCTTGGGCATCGGTTTTTCCCTGGAACCCCAGTGGAAGAACATCGTCGTCCTCGGCCGCGGGGTGGGGCTGGCCACCATGGCGCCGATCTCTCAACTGGCCGGTGAACGCGGCGTCGGCGTCACCGCGATCCTGAGCGCGCGCAACGCCAGCTACCTGTTGTCCCGCGAGAAGTTCGCCGCCATCGGCGCCGCCATCGTGCCGGTGATCGATACCGATGGCACGTCCGCCGTCGAAAACGTCGAGGCCATCCTCCGCGCGCTGATCGATGACGGCAAGGCCGATGCCTTTTTCACCTGCGGCTCCAACCGGTTGTTCCAGGTCATGCGGCGCCTCGGCAAGGAATTCGGCATCCCCGGCCAAATCGCCATGGAGCAGATCATGGCCTGCGGGCTCGGGCCCTGTTACGTCTGCGTCAAGACCTTCGAGGTCGATGGCCAAAAGGTACTGCGCCGGGTCTGTGTCGAAGGCCCGGTATTCGACATTCAGGAGGCTTTGGGATGGTAGATCTTTCGGTAAAAATAGGCGCGCTTACCCTGGCTAACCCGGTGATGCCGGCGTCGGGCTCGTTCTCCACCGAATACGCGCAAGTCATCGACATCAACCGCTTGGGCGCGCTGGTGGCGAAGACCGTTTCGCGCAATTTCCGCGCCGGCAATCCGACGCCGCGCGCCGCCGAGGTCGAGGCCGGGATGATCAATTCCATCGGCCTTCCCACCAAGGGGCTGCAATACTTCCTCGACGTGCAGCTGCCCGACTACAAGCAATACACGCCGCCCCTGGTGGCCAGCATCTCGGCCGAGGACGCCGACGATTTCCAGGCCATGGCGCGGGATATCTCGGCGCCCGGCGTCGATGCCATCGAGATCAATATCTCGTGTCCCACCCGCAAGCCCGGCGGCGGCAATTTCGCGCTGCAGGCCAACCACACCAGGGACATCGTCGCCCGCGTGCGCTCGGTGACCGACAAGCCGGTGTGGGCCAAGCTGTCGCCCAATGCGGGGGAAATCGTCGATGTCGCCCTGGCGGCGGAGGAAGCCGGGGCCGACGCGCTGACCGTCGCCAATACCATCCTCGCCATGAAGATCGACGTCGCCAGCTTCCGCCCGGCGCTGGGCAACAAGGTCGGCGGCTTTTCCGGCCCCGCCATCAAGCCCATCATCATGCGCATGGTCTACCAGATCTCCAAGGCGGTCTCGATCCCGGTGATCGGCTGCGGCGGCATCTCCAATGCCGAGGATGTCATCGAATACATGCTGGCCGGCGCTTCGGCGGTGGAGATCGGCTACATCAATTTCCGCAACCCGACGGCCATGATCTCGATCATCGATGATTTGCGCGATTGGTGCGACAAGCGGGGGATCAAGCGCATCGCCGACCTCACCAGGGCGGTGCGCGATGACGATATGGAAACCGACATTTACGCCGCCGCCGCCCAGGGCCTGTAGGCCTGTCCCCGGGGCGGGTCGCCGCCGTTGCGCGGCCAGGCGTGGGCCTTTACCCTTGGCGGTGAAATCGACGGATCAGGCCCAAACCCCATGACCGACCGCATCACCATGGTCAAGCCCGACGACTGGCACCTCCACGTGCGCGACGGCGAGATGCTGCGATCGGTGATGGGATTCACGGCGCGCCACTTCGGCCGCGCCATCATCATGCCCAACCTGGTGCCGCCGGTGACCACCATCGCCCATGGCCTCGCCTATCGGTCGCGGGTGCTGGCGGCGGTCCCCGAAGGCTCCGACTTCCAGCCGCTGATGACCTGTTACCTGACCGACGAGACCGACGCCGACGAGGTCGCCCGCGGCTTCGCCGAGGGCGTCTTCACCGCCGTCAAGCTCTATCCGGTGGGCGCCACCACCAATTCGGCCCATGGCGTCACCGATTTCGAGAAGATCCGCCCGGTTCTGGCGCGCATGGAGAAGATCGGCATGCGGCTGTTGATCCACGGCGAGGAGGCCGCCGATGCCAGCGTCGACGTCTTCGACCGCGAGGCGGTGTTCATCGAAAAGCGGCTCGAGCCCATGACCCGGGACTACCCGGGCCTGCGCATGGTGTTGGAACATCTTTCGTCGAAGATCGGCGTCGATTACGTGCGCGCCAAGGCGCCCCAGTTGGGCGGCACCATCACGCCCTATCACATGGAGCTCAACCGCAACCACATGCTGGCTTCGGGCATCCGGCCGTATTTTTACTGCATGCCCATTCTCAAGCGCGAAGGCGACCGCATGGCGGTGGCCCAGGCGGCGATTTCGGGCGAGGCGTGCTTTTTCCTCGGCACCGATTCCGCGCCCCATCCGGTGGCGGCCAAGCTGGCGGTGTGCGGCTGCGCCGGATTGTTCAACGCGCCGGTGGCGATAGAGACCTATGCCAAATTGTTCGACGAAGCGGGCGCGCTGGACAAGCTCGAGGCCTTCGCCGCGCTCAACGGCCCGGCCCATTACGGGCTGGCGCCCAATGCCGGGACCATCACCCTGGAACGCGCGGATTGGATCGCGCCGGAAGAGGTGGCGATCCCCGGCCCCGAGCAACGCGCCATCGTCTACCGCGGCGGGGAGACCATCCAATGGCGGGTGGTGGCCGGCTGAACGCGCGGTCCCGGGCGCGCGCCGTTTAAAAGCCCGCCTCCCGGTGAGAGAATTTGCCGATCGCGCGCTTGGCCCGGTCGTATACTTGGATAGACGCGGCCCCGGCCGCGCATGGGAGGGCGCCCATGGCCCGCATCAGCTACCTAGCCGTTCTCAGCGAAGACCCGGCATCCCTGGCCGGGTTCTACGCCCGGTATTTCGGCTTCACAGAGCTCGGCCGCACCGCAGACGGCGACGTGACGCTGTCCGACGGCGGCTTCAACCTCACCCTGTTCCGCCACCGCCCCGGCTTGGGCGAGCCGCGCATGGAACCGGGGCTGCATCACCTCGGCATCGCCGTGGACAACATCGACGACACCGTCGCCCGTTACCTCGCGCACTACCCGCGCGGCACGGTGATCAAAGAGAGCGGCGAACTCTCGCGCGGCGAGGTGCGCATCCACGATCCCGAATGCAACCCCGTCAGCCTGTCGGCGCGCAATTTCGGCATCGCCCCCGGGCCGCCGCGGGTTCCCCGGATCGCCCATATCGCGCTCAACGCGCTGGATCCCGAAATGGTCGAGGAATTCTACATCGATGTGTTCGGTTTCCCCGAGCTGTGGGCCGCCCACGCGGCGCGGCGCGCGGAACCCGGCTATCGCAACCGCCATGTGGGCGACGGGTACACCAACGTCGCCATTCAGGCCTTCTACAACGACACCGAGGGCCATGAGGGGCGCATGGGGATCGCCCATATGGGGGTCATCGTGCCTGATTCCAAAGCCTTCGCGGCCAGCATCGAAGGCCCCGCCACCATCACCGAGCGGCCCGCCAGCCGGACCCAGTCCGAGGTCCGCATGCGCGACCCCGAAGGCAACGGCTGCGACCTGTCCCAGCGCGGCTGGGAAGTGGAGATCGGCAAATGGGCGCGCGCCGCGGAGTAGCGCGCCCGGCCCCATAATGCGCCATCCCCGCCGGCCGCTGGCCCGGCTCAGCCCGCCAGCGCTTCCATGAGCGGGCGCAAGGTGGGCAGTTCGTCCATGGCCGCCACCTTGGAAATGATCTCCGCCGCCCGGGCCTCGTCGAGTTGGCCGGCGACGGAACGGCGGAACTTGGCGACTACGTCCCCGGGTTCCATGGGATTGCGCGCATGACCCGGCGCATAGGCGATTTCGGCCTGATACTCCGCGCCCGAGCGGGTGGTGATCCTTGCCGTGCAGGGGTAGGCGCCGGGCGCGCGCGCCTCCCAGGCGGGGTCCATCTCCATGGTGATGCGGCCCATCATGTCCTTGACGCGGGGGTCCTCCCACGGCGCGCGCGCGTATTGCGCCTCGGTCACTTCGCCTTCGAGAAGGGCGATTGCCGCCAGGTAAGTGAGGCTGTGATCGGCGGTTTCCCGGTTAGTGGGATTCTTCAGGGCGGCGTCCTCGACCTGGCGCAGGACCATGGGGCTGTCGGTCAGGGTCAGGGTGAGCGCAGCGATTTCGTCGACCGGGCCGCCAAGGGCCTTGCGCGCTTCTAACACCGCCGCGATGGGCGCCTGGCTGGTGTCCAAGCCGGGATAGGCCTTGATGGTCACCCCTTCCACCATGGGGCGCCCGGTGAGCGGAGCCGAAAGGTCCGCCATGTCGGCGCCGGCATAGACTTGTCGGCCAAGCCCCTTTTCGGGTTCCTCGAAAACCGTGCGCGGCCCGGTGGCGCCGTGGGCCGCCAGCAGCGCCGCGGTGGTGCCCGCCTGCAAGACCATGGGACCGGCCAGAAACTTGGCCGTCGACAGGGCGCCGCGGCGCACCGCGCCGGGCGTCGTGCCATGGGCGGCGCCCAGGGACAGGGCATCGGCCAGCGCGTCGACATTTAGCCCCATCAATTTACCGGCGATCGCCGGCGCGGTGAGCCCGTGGACCGTCACATGGTCCCAGCAATGGTCGCGGCCTAGCAGCTTCTGGGCGCGGCCGAAGATCTCATAGCCCATGAGCACCGCCTCGAGCACCTCGGCGCCTGTGCGCCCCCGCCATTCGCCCACGGCGAGGGCCACGGCCAGCACATCGGAAGGATGGCCGCCGAGCCGCACCCCGTCATTGGGATCCATGGCGAGGTGGTCGTTGAAGTCAAGCGCCCGGATCAGGGTGGCGTTGAGGAGGACCGCGGCCGTCACCGGGGCGGGCTCGGCCCCGCCGATGATGGTGCAGGGCCCGCCCGGACCTAGATCGCCCTGGGCGGCGATGATCGGCCCGGTGGCTTCGCTGCCGCGCGCGAGGAAGGCGCAGCCGATGGCATCCAAGACCGAGAGCTTGAGGCGTTCGCGGACGGCCGCGTCGACATTGCTGGCCTCGAAATCCCGCACCCAATGGGCCAGCCGTTCGGTCGCGCTCTTGCCTTCCATGGCCCTTCTTCCCATAACCTTCGTCGCCTCTGCCCGACAAATCGTTTGCGGCCGGGCGGGCGGTTTTCCTAAGATACGCGGGGCAAAGGATAAACCCCATCGCCCAAGGCACGAACGGCAAAATGCGCGGGCGTGCCGGGCGACCAAGCGCGACCGGAGGGAAGCCATGACGGATCAAGGCCAGGGGGCGATCAGGGAACGTCTCGCCGACCTCTTCAATGAGGTGGGGCTCACCCTCGATGACGAGGCGATGGACCGGATGGTGGCTTTGGTGGCCGAAAACAGGGCCGCCGGCGCCCGCGTGCGCCGGTTGGTCGGGCGCTACGACGAACCGGCCTTCGCGTTGCCGGCCCGCCGGCGCGGCTGAACCATGGCGGACGCGCTCTGTTATCTCTCGATCAGTGAGGCGGGGCGCCGGTTCCGCGCCGGTGATCTATCGCCGGTGACGCTGACGCAGGCGTTTCTCGAGCGTATCGAGCGGATCAACCCGAAGATCGACGCCTATCTTCTGGTCACCGGGGACCTGGCACTCGACGCCGCCAAGGCCGCCGAGGCGGCGCTGGCCGAGGGCCGCGACCTGGGGCCGCTGCACGGA
>SMXQ01000119.1 GCA_004356985.1 Alphaproteobacteria bacterium
CACATCGAGAAGGCCTTCATCTTCGGCGGCATGCCGGCCCGCAACGGCGTGACCGCGGCGACCATGGTGGCTTTGGGGTTTTCCGGTATCGCCGACGACATCACCGGCCGGGACGGCTATATGGACGCGTTCTCCGACGACCCCCGCCCGGATAGGCTTGCGGAAGAATTGGGGGAACGGTTCGAAATCAACCGCACCAGCATCAAGAAATGGTCGGTGGGCTCGCCCATACAGGCGGCCCTCGATTCCCTGGAGGTGCTGATGGGCGACCACGGCCTCACGCCAGGGGACGTGGAATCGATCACCGTACGCCTGCCCGACGACCGCGCCTATATCGTCGACAACCGCGAGATGCCCGACATCTGTCTCCAGCACCTGATCGCCGTGACGCTGATCGACGGCGGGCTGAGCTTCAAAGCCTGCCATGACGAAGCGCGCATGGAAGACCCCGAGGTTGTACGGCTCCGGAGCAAGGTCACCCTGGTGCCCGAGGCCTTCCTGACCGAGGCCCGGCCCGAGCGCCAGGCCATGGTCGAGGCGACCCTTGGCGACGGGCGCCAACTCAGCCATCGCACGGTGTCGGTGCGCGGCACGCCGGAAAATCCCATGGAAACCGCCGAGGTGGAGGAAAAGGCCCGCGGCCTCATGGCGCCGGTCCTGGGCGGCGACCGCACCGATGCCCTGATCGCCGCCATCGCCGATATCGAAAGCCTCGCCAACGCCCGGGACCTACGGCCTCTCCTGGTCTGCGACTGAACGTCACCGCCCGGTCGCTGACAAAAAAACGGGCCCGCGCGGGGCCCGTTTGGAATTTGGGTTAGCTCACCGCCGCGGCGCTTAGCTCGCGCCCTTGGTGGAGCACTTCGCGGTCCTTGCGCGCAACGGGAACCCCATATAGGTGATCTCGCAGGTGTGGCCCTTCTTGAGCGCCTCGCGGGCCTTCTTGATGGCTTTCTTACCCTTGATCCGTTTGCCGTCGATCCAGAACTTGGTGGCCCGGCGGTGGATGCGGGTCTTCCACTTCTTGCCAGACTTATCCGTGAACAGGATGTACTTGCCCTTCTTCTTGACGCCGGTCAGCACGACCTTGACCTTGACCGGCTTGATCTCGGTCTTGAAGATGGAACTGTTGGCCTGATAGGCCGCCCAGAACTGCTCGACCTGGCCTTGGATCTTGTCGTGGTCCCAGTCGACGATCAGCTTGGGATGCACGCCGACCTTCTTGGCCAGCTTGATATAGGCGGGATCGTCCTTGGCCGCCTCGAAGGTCGACTTGAGCTTCAGCAGGCGGTCGGGATACTTGGCCCCCAGCTCGCCGGGCGCGATGATGGAGCGGTAGGACGCGACCGAAACGGTCTTGGTCCCGAGCACGCTACTCAAGGTCGGCGCGTTTCCGGTGAGATCCGGCACCGGGTTGGTGGCCATGACCACGGCCAGGAACCGCACCTTATCGCCGCCCTTGCCGATGTTGGAGACCTTGCCGAAACCGACCGGCAGATGCTTGCCCAACACGGCCGTCACCGTATCGCTGCCGCCGCCGATGGGGATCACGCGCATGGGCTTGATGCCGGCCTGCTTGGGCAGGCTGTGGAGCACCATGTTTTCCAGGCTGTCCCAGGACGATAGGCCCATGATCACGGTGCGCTTTTTGGCGTCGGCGATCACGTCCTTCATGGATTTATATTTCGAGCTCTTGAGCACGAAGATGGCGCCGGGATCGATGCCCATGAGGCCCACGAAGCGCACCTTTTCGGTCCACGACCATTTGGGCCGCTGCTTGACGTACATGATGGAAGTGGTGCCGATGTTGCTGGACAACAAGACCGAGCCGTCGCGGGCCTGGGACATGAAGAAGTCGAAGCCGATCCGCCCCGAGGCACCTTTCTTCGGCTTGACGGTCAGCTTGGCGCCGAGATGCTTGGCCCAGATCTTGGCGAAGGCCCGGGTCAGCCGGTCCTGCCCACCGCCCAAAGAATGCGAAAGAACGATGGTGATTTTTTCCGGCTGCCAGGCGGCCTGGGCCGGCGGTGGGGCGCCCAAAGCGACGCCGGCGGCGGCCAAAGTCGCCGCCGCGAACCCCGTCAATTTCAAGTGATGCTTCTCCATGAGAAATCCTTCCCTGTTAGGTGGGCGAAATGCGCCCATGAAGTGTCGTTCGGTTCCAATCCAGTGCCCTTGGGGCCTTTGCCGTATTCCCCGGCAATGAAAATCGCATAGGTCTCGGACATGGTGTCATTTTAGCCGTTTAAGCATCGCCAGGCGACCGTTGAATCCCATTTCAGAATATGCCCCGTTGGTCGCGCGCCGCACGTTCCAGCACAAGCGCGTCGGCAACCGGATTAAGGCCCATGACGCCGCCAGAATCCAGCGATCCCAGCCCCGTCGCCGCTTCCAGGAATCGGGCCGTTTCAAAGTCCGACGCAATGCCGGAAACCAGGGCCCGGAACTTCTCCACGTACTCGGCGCGGCCGAAGGGGACCGCCCCCAAGGGATGCGAATTCGCCACCGCCTGTTCGTCGACCAGCTTGGAGCCGTCGGCAAAGGTGATCTCGACGCGCGCGCCCTGGGCCTTTTTGAGGGGGTCCGGTTCGTCGTCATAGCGCCGGTTCCACTCGGGGTCCTCATGGGTCTTGATCTTGCGCCACAGCGCCACCGTCTCGGGCCGGTGGCGGCGGTCCCAATCGTAGCTCAGTTCATGGTGCCACGCGCCGTCCTCCAGGGCGACGGCGAAGATGTACATCGCCGAATGGTCGAGGGTTTCGCGCGACGCGTCGGGATCGTATTTCTGGGGGTCATTGCTGCCCGATCCCATGACCTCGTGGGTGAACCGCTTGGTGAAAATATCGACGCTCTCGATTTTCGAAAGATCGTCCACCCGGGTGCGCATCTTGAAGGCGAGGTCGATGATCGGCTGGCCGTGGTAGCCGGCCGAATGTTCCTTGGTATAGGTGTCGAGGATGGCGCGCCGCGGCGCGCCCCGGTCGGTGAGGGTGACCCGGTAGCATGCCTCGGGCCCGTCGAGCAAGGTGGCGATGACGCCGTAATCCCCCTCGTAGATGGGGCTGGGGCTGGTTTCGCCGCGCATGGCCCGGTCGATGGCCTCGATGGCGCATTTACCGACATGGGCGGGGGCGACGGCCTTCCAACTGGAAATCGTGCCCTTGCGGCATTGCCGGGTGGCGGTCGACACGTGAAGGGCGTGGCCGATGGCCTGATAGACGATATCGGGCGCCAATCCTAACAGCGCCCCCAGCCCCGCCGTCATGGACGGCGCCAGATGGCCCACGTGGTCGATGCGGTGGGTGTTCAGGGCCATCGCCTGGGCCAGGGACAGCTGCACCTCATAAGCCGTGGCGATGCCGCGGATCAGGTCGCGCCCGGTGCGCCCGCATTGCTGGGCGACGGCAAGAATGGGCGGGATGTTGTCCCCCGGGTGGCCCGGCTCCACGGCCATGAAGCTATCGTGAAAGTCGAGTTCGCGGACCGCCGCGGAATTGGCCCAGGCGGCCCATTCGCATTCGAACATCTGGTCGCCGGGCAGGCCGATGACGGTGGCGCCGCCGGCGCGGGGATGGGCGAGGGCCTGCGACCGCGCATTGGCGACCGGCGCGCGGTTGATGGCGGCCAGGGCGACCGCCGCATTATCGATGATTCGGTTGGCGACCATGTCGTCCACTTCCGCGTCGATGGCGAACGGGGTGGTGGCCATCTCGGCGATCTTCCACGCCAATTGCGCTTCCTTGGGCGGCAAGGCGTCAGGCGGATAGACCCTGACCTCGGTGGTGGATGCCATGGGGCCTCCCGGCGGCGTTGCCTACTCGGCCGCCGACCGCGATTTCAGCTTGCGCCGGATGAAGCGGATCATGGGCGGGCCGACGAAGGTGAAGATGAAGAGCCCCCAGAGAATTTGGGCGATGGCGCTGGAGAAGAACAGCTCGGGCGTATCCAGGCCGATGCGCCAGGCGCGCATGAACTCACGTTCGAACAGGCGGCCCAGGATGACCCCCAACAGCATGGCGACGACCGGGTATTGGTAGCGCTTCATGATGAAGCCGAGGCAGCCGAAGACCACCATCACGGCCATGTCGAACAGAAAATTATTGCGCGCGAATCCACCCATCAGGCAGAACACCGAAATGATCGGCACCATCATCTTGAGATTGAGAAGGGCGACCCGATAGGCGAAGAAAGCCAGCACGGTGCCGATCACCAGGATGAACCCGGCGGCGAAGAACTGGCTGATCAGGACGGCATAGGCGATGTCGCCGCTGAACTGGAACAGCCTCGGCCCCACGTACATGCCGTGATAGGTCATCACCACCAGCAACACCGCCATGGACCCCGAGCCCGGAATGCCCAGGGTCAACAACGGCACCAACGCGCCGCCCACCACCGCGTTGTTGGTCACGTCGGCGGCGATCAGGCCTTCCGGCGCCCCCTTGCCGAACAAGGCCTTGCGCTCGGGCTTGGCGAAGGCCAACGCCTGCTGGTAGGACACGAAGGTGGCGACCGAAGCCCCGGCCCCCGGCATGGCGCCGATGCCGACACCGATGGCGCCGCCGCGCAGCAATTCCATGGGGTATTTGAAGGTTTCCTTCATGCCGCTGATAATTCCGGCGAGGCCGATCTGGTGGGAGGGCAGTTCGGCCCCCGGCTTCAACAGGCGCGAGAGGCCCTTTTCCACATAGATCAGCACCTCGGAAAAGCCCAACAGGCCCACCAGCACGGCGATCACCGGCAACTGGTCGTACAGGTAGACCACGCCGAAGGTGCCGCGTTGGGTGCCGAACGTGGGGTCGGTTCCGGTGGTCGCCAGCAACAGCCCGAAGAGTCCGGCGAACAGGCCCTTGGCGAGCCCGCCAGCGGACAATTGGGCGATCACGGCAAGCCCGAACAGGATGACGATGCAAATCTCGGCCGGCCCGAAGGCCAGCGCCACCACCGCGATTTGCGGCGAAAGACCCAGCGAGGCCATGGCGCCGATCAACGCGCCTATGACCGAGGCCATGATACAGATGCCGAGCGCCCAGGCCGCCTTGCCCTGCTTCATCAGGGGAAAGCCGTCGAAGGCGGTGACCGCGCCTCCGGCGGTGCCGGGAATGTTGAGCATCACCGAAGGGAACGAATTGCCCATCTCGGCGCCGGAGTAAATGCTGACCCCGAGAAGGAGACCGAGTTCCGGCTTGAGGACCAGCAGGACCGGCAACAACATCGCCAGGGTCCCGCTGGAGGTCAGCCCCGGCATGGCGCCCACGAACATGCCGATCAGGACGCCCAGGGGTACGATCCAGAAGTTGGAAAGGAAGAGTTGGAATCCTTCGAAAAAAGCGTCGGGCATGTCAGCGCGCCATGAAGGTGAGGATCCCCACGGGAAGATCCTGGCCGAGAACAAGGACGAAAATAAAATGCACCACCGCCGCCATGATCACGGCGATGATGACGCTCGCCACCCAATTCTTCAGTTGCACCGCCCACATGACGGCCAGGACGAAGAGAAAAAACCCGATCAAATAGCCGACCCAGGAAAGCACGGAGATCAGGACCAGGGAACACAGGACGACCAGCGCGACCCGCCGGCCGCCGCCCTTGACGCTGCCCTCCCCATCATCGCCGCTTGCCGCTGTTTCCTGGGATACCCTGGCTTTCGCCGGATTCCTGAGGTCGCCGGCGACCGCGATGGCACCCAGGATCAGCATGGGAACGCCAATCACATAGGTGTAGATGATGGTCGCGTTTTGAAACGGTCCGGTGGTCAATTCCCACAAGGCGTGGGCCCCATAGGCCAGGGCCAGCATCGGCACCAGCAAAATTCCCGAGTAGGTCTTCAAAAACTGCACCTGGGCCCCCTGTGGTCCAATCTATTGGGTTCCTTGAGCCTTCCCCCGTTTGCCCCCGGGCACCGCGCTTGACCGCGCGGACATTATCATGGGCATCTTCACGACCAAAGGCGGCGGTCGCGAAAACCGCCGCCGAGGCGGAATCTCATAGCGCCAGAGAAGAGGCTACCAAGTCTCCGATACCGGATTTTCCTTGGCTTCTTCCAGGCTGGCCGCCCTACGAAACAGCTCCTTGGGCCGCAGGCTGCCAGAATCGTCGATCTGATCCATGGTGCAATAAATCTCGAATTCGTAGCCATCGGGATCCTTGAAATTGAGCGCGGTATTGCAACCGGCGCCCTTGCGTCCCTCGAAGACGATAGGGATGTTGTTTTCGCGGAGGAAATCGCGCGCCTTGAAAAGAACATCGATGTTGTCCACCTCCAACGCCAGATGTTCCATCTGCATTCCGTCGCCATCGCCGGGGCGGCGCTTTTTCTTGCCGGGTTTCAGGCCGATGGCGTGGTGATCGGCGCCGCAGCGGAAAAACACCATGCCGATGTCATTGCGGTCGGTTTCCTCGAAGCCCATGACCTCGGTCCAGAACTTCACACTACGCTCGATGTCGCTGACCTCGTAGACCATGTGGCCCAGCTTGTTGACCTTGATGTGGGACTTCCCCTTGTAGGACTTGGGATGAATTTCCGCGGGGGCATCTTGTCCGCTGCCGGCGGCGGTCTGGTCATCCATGGCATCCTCCTTAGAAATTTTCGCGGGTCACTTCCTCGGCCGCAGTTTAACCCAAGCCGGTGGTGACGGAAAGGCCCCCAGCCGATCAGGCGCCGGCATCCAGGGCGGCGCGAAAGGCCTCGCGCCGGGCGGGGGCATACATATCACTGTAGTCGCGGTGCGAAAGCGGCCCCTGGGCGACCACAAGATCGCAGAATATCGGGCCTTTCGCCTTCAAAAGACCCCCGATCTCCGCCGCGAAGCGGTCGATTTCCGTGAACGTGTGGCAGGACTTGATGCCCGCCGCCCGCGCCACGCCGGCGAAATCCACGTCATTGTTAGGCAGGGGGGCACCGCCATTGGCCTCGTAGCTGCCGTTATGGCCGACCAAATGGATGAAGTTCTCGGGCGCCACGGCGCCGATGGTCACTAAGGTGCCCAGGTTCATCAGCAGGGAACCGTCGCCGTCCAGCACGATGACCCGCTTGTCGGGGCGGGCCAGCGCCAGGCCGAGGCCGTGGGAGGAGGCCAGGCCCATGGCGCCGAACGCGAAATAGTTGAGCGGCCGGTCAAAGATGGCGAGCCAATCGGTACCCGACGAATAGGTGGCGACGACGATTTCATCGGTGACGTGGTCCGCCAGCACCCGGAGGCATTCCATCCGGTTCATCATGGGGCCGCGGGCCTCCGGCCGATCAACAGCGCGGTGGGGTGCCCGTTTTCGTAGGCGTCGATGATGGCGGGCGCGATCCTGGGCACGTCGGCATCGGTCTCGATCAGTTGATGGGGGATGTCCATGATGTCGAGGATCGGTTCCACGGCACGCACGCCGACCCGTTTGGCGTCCCGCGGCGGCACGGGCCAGTTCTTCTGCGGTGGCACGGCCGATATTCCGGGCGCTGCCCGTGACAATGTCAACCTTGCCTTCAAGCTCGTTGACAAGATCAACCATAATTCATTCCCTGCTTTCCTGCGTGTTGCAAATGTCACATCTAGGTCAGGATCAAAACCTTAATCCCCGGTGGTTTGCGCTTCCTTCGCCTTCTCAGCCTCACTGACATTGTCACGTTAAGTGCTCTGACCTCATTCGGATCTTCAGTGTAGCCTTTCGGGATGGACAACGTCTCCTTCAAACGTCATCGCTTTAACTGCCGCGACCCTGCTGCCCTCGCCTCCGCCTCAGTGCAGAACCAGCGCTCCCCCCTGGAGGGAGAAAACTTCGTGCGGTTATAATTTTGCCTGCCTGGCACGTAGTAGATGCGTTTCCCGTAGCAGCCAATGTTTCCTTTGATCACGCAGCGCCGCCGCGGCGGCGGCCGAGAATACGCCGGTGGTCGCGCCCGAATGCCAGCCCTGGCCGATGTATTCCTGTCCCATGCAGATGCCGACCCGGGGGCCGATCTCATAGGCGACGGTGGCGATATAGTGGGCAAGCCCACTTGTATAGGGATGTCGAGGTTCGCGGATCCACTCATGTGATTGGTTTTCCCTGACTTGATGTTGCGCGTGCCGCCTCTCAACCGGTCCGCGGCGGGGATTATAATCCCTCCGCACGATTACAGGCTATACTCGCTGGCCATAACTTGGATTGTTGACAGGGGGCTGGCCATGGGCGTGGCACGTGAGCTCGGGGAAAAAGTCGTGGGCCTGGATTGGGCGACGGTCGACGACGAAGCGCTCCATTGGGCCAAGGTCGGTATCTTGGACATCATCGGCGTCACCCTGGCCGGTGCGCCCGAGGATTGCGTGCGCATCGCCGCCAACGCCATGGCCACCGGGCGCCCCACAAGCGGTGACGACGGACCGGCGATGGTGTTCGGGTTCGGGCGCCGGACCGGCGTCCTCGATGCCGCCTTCATCAATGGGGTGGCTGCCCATGCCCTTGACTTCGACGATGTCTCCAACACCCTCGGCGGCCATCCCTCGGCGCCCCTGGTGCCGGCGCTGATCGCGCTGGGCGAAGAGATGGGAACGGTGGCGCCGGTCAGCGGCCGGGACCTGATCGTCGCTTATCTCGCCGGCTTCGAGACCGAATGCGCCATCGCCCGCGGCGTCAATTTTCATCACTACGAAAAGGGCTGGCATCCAACGGCGACCCTAGGGACGCTGGGTGCGGCGGCGGCTTGCGCCAAACTGCTGGGGCTGGACGCCGACGGCATCGCGCTCGCGCTCGGGCTCGCGGTTTCGTTTTCGTCGGGCCTCAAGGCCAATTTCGGGACCATGACCAAGCCCTTGCATATCGGGCAGACCAACCGCAACGGATTATTGGCAGCACTGTTGGCGCGAGACGGTTTCACCGCCAATCGCGACTCCTTCGAGCACCCCCAGGGCTTTTTCGAGGTGTTCGACGGCGCGGGCAACTACGATGCCGAGCGCGTCGTTCCGGGATTTGCCGATCCCTTCAACATCGTCGAGCCGGGCCTTGCCATCAAGCGTCATCCGTGCTGCGGCAGCACCCATTCGGCCATCGATGCGTTGTTGGAGTTACGCCACCGTCATGGGCTCGGTCCCAAGAACGTGGATCACATCTTGTCCTGGACCCATGCGCGGGGGTTGACCCATACCTTCCGGCCCGATCCCAAAAGCGCGCTGGACGCCAAGTTCTCCGTCCAATACGTCCTCGCCCGGGCCCTCATGCACGGCCAGGTTAAGATCGAACATTTCAACGCCGGCGCCTATAACGATGCCGATGCACGTGCCGTGATGGCGCGGATTACCGCCGAGCCCCATCCCGCGCCCGAGGATATCTCCGAGGGGCTTTTTATCGGCGAGGTCAAGGTCACCACGGCATCGGGCACGGTTTATTCCCTCGCCCTGGAGAATCCTGTCGGATACAGTTCCGCGAATCCCCTGCCCGCCGGCGCCGTGCGCGACAAGTTCAACGACTGCGCCGGCAGGCTGTTGACCGCGGACAAGGTGGCGGCGTTGGGCGATGCGGTCGAAGCCTTGGAAACGCTCGAAGATATTCGTGCGCTCACAGAGATCGTCGCCGATGCCGGACTGTTGGAGGAAACCGGAGCTTTGGCATCGCTTTCCACCGCCGCGGGGTAGAACAAGTAACGGACGGTCCGTGCCGGGGACGGAATACGGCGCCGGTCACCCAGAGTGGATTGCCGCTGCTGGAAGGGACATGGGACAAAACCTCAATATCGTCTTGAAGGAACGGGTGGCCCGCAGGGACGGGCTTCTGGTGCCCGGCGCGGCCAACGCCTTGGCCGCGAAAATCATCGAGGATGCCGGGTTCGAGGCGGTCTACGTGACCGGCGCCGGCGTCACCAACATGCATCTGGGGGCGCCCGATATCGGCCTGATCACGCTCTCGGAGCTTGCCGATCACGTGGGCGCCATGCGCGATGCGATTGGCCTGCCGCTAATGGTGGATGCCGATACCGGGTTTGGCAATGCGCTCAACACCCGGCGCACCATTCAGGTGCTGGAGCGCGCCGGTGCCAACGCAATCCAGTTGGAGGACCAGGTCTTCCCCAAGCGCTGCGGGCATTTTGCGGGCAAGGCGGTGATCCCTGCGGGCGAAATGGTGCAGAAGCTCAAGGCGGCGGTGGATGCGCGCGTGGACGACGATCTGATGATCGTCGCCCGCACCGACGCCCGGGCCTGCAACGGCTTCGAGGACGCGATGGAACGCGCCCGACGCTATATCGAGGCGGGTGCGGACATGACCTTTGTCGAGGCGCCGCTGAACGAAGAAGAGCTCGCCGCCATCGCTCGCGACCTCCCGGTGCCACAACTCGTCAACATGGTGGCGGGGGGATTGACGCCCTTGGTGGGCCGCGCGGCGCTGGCGGAGATGGGCTTCGCCTTCGTCCTTTATGCCAATGCGGCGTTGCAGGCCGCGATCCACGGCATGGGGAAGGTCCTGAGGTCGTTGAAGGAAAACGGTTCGCTTGAGGAGGTCATGGACCAGATCGCCAGTTTCGAGGAACGCCAGCGGGCCGTGGCCAAGCCGCTTTTCGACGCGCTGGAACAGAAATACGCCACCGATTCCGATCACGGAAAAGACTGATATCGGTTCGAGGAATAAGGGGAAAATCCGACACATGCCGGATTTTGATAAGGTGCTGGTCGATATAGCAGATTACGTGAAGGATTACGAGATCGACAGCGATGAGGCCTACCAGACGGCCGGTCATTGCCTGCTTGATTCGTTGGGTTGTGGCATTCTGGCGCTACAATATCCGGCTTGTGCACAAATGCTCGGCCCGGCGGTTGAAGGCCTGAGTGTTCCTTATGGTGTTCGTGTTCCCGGTACGAATTACGAGCTTGATCCGGTAAAGGGTGCGTTTGACATCGGCTGCATGGTGCGCTGGCTGGATTATAACGATACCTGGCTGGCGGCGGAGTGGGGCCATCCTTCCGATAATCTTGGCGCTATTCTGGCTGTAGCCGATTATCTTGGTCGCAAGAATGAAGCCAAAAAACGTAAACCTCCCACCATGCATGATGTCCTGACTGCGATGATCAAGGCATATGAGATCCAGGGCGTGCTGGCGCTGGAAAACTCCTTTAACAAAGTCGGTCTTGATCATGTTGTGCTGGTCAAGGTGGCTTCAACTGCGGTCGTCACTAAAATGCTCGGAGGTACGCGTGAGCAAGTGATCGATGCGCTGTCTCACGCATGGGCAGACGGCCAGAGTCTCCGTACCTATCGTCATGCGCCCAATGCCGGACCGCGCAAAAGCTGGGCCGCCGGCGATGCTACCAGCCGCGCCGTGCGCTTGGCGCAGATTGTTATGTCCGGCGAAAGGGGGATTCCAAACGTCTTGAGCGCGCCGACATGGGGCTTTTACGATGTGCTGTTCGGCGGCAATGAATTTAAATTACAGCGCCCATACGGTTCTTATGTGATGGAGCAGATTCTGTTCAAAATATCTTACCCGGCGGAATTTCACGCTCAAACCGCGGTCGAGGCCGCAATAAAACTCCATCAGCAAGTCAAAGACCGTCTCAATGAGATTGACCGTATTGTCCTGACCACCCATGAAGCAGCGATACTGATCATCAGCAAGATCGGTAAGCTGCATAACCCTGCCGACCGCGATCATTGTCTGCAATATATGGTGGCCGTGGGGCTGCTGAAAGGCAATCTGACCGCTGATGATTACGAGGACGAGGCGGCCGCCGATCCGGACATTGATTTTCTGCGCGACAAAATGGGCATCGTCGAGGAAGCGAGATATTCAAAGGACTACCACGATCCGGACAAGCGCAGTGTAGCCAACGCAGTACAGGTGTTCTTTAAGGATGGAACCGCTACCGATCAGGTCGAGATCGAATACCCGCTTGGCCATCGCCGGCGCCGGGATGAAGGCCTTCCGCTATTGATCGAAAAAGCGCGCCATAACCTCGGCACTCATTACAAGGATGCCAGAACCGAGCAGATTATTGCCACCTGTCAGGACATCGAAGTCCTGAAATCCATGCCCGTGACTTCGTTCATGGAGTCGTTGGCTTAGGAACCTTCAAACACAAAAGGTTACTGGTTTACAGGGGCTGTAGTTCTTGTTCTCTTGAGTCTTCCTCGGAACTATCCGTTTGCGGTTCCGATTCATTTGGGTTTCCCTCCGAGCCTTCCGGCGCCAGCTCGGATCGCCTGATTTCCGTGCGATTTCGAGCGTCGGCGCCGAAGTAAACCTTGCCAAATTGTTGAGCGACGAATAAATTTGAATTTCATCGAATTGTATCTATGAGTAATCTTAGCGCCTCTTCACTTGGGCGCTTTTTTATTCCGAGCTATTCTGATTTTTAATGTCCGCTATGGGTCAGAAGGAGACCTTTAGTTAACGTCTGCTAAAGGCCAAAATAGGACTTTCCGTTTTGGTTTATTAGAGATGTTACCTACGGCGGCGTTCTTGAAGAGCGCCTTGCCTTCCTTGCCGCCCAATTTCGGGAGGAATCGCGGTGCATCTAGATGACAGGAGCGCCAGCACTAGGCTTATGACAATCCTTGCAAGGATGGATATGCACTCCCTTCAGGCAACCACACCCGGATTAGACATGCCGCCATTGCGATGACCTTGCCTCTACTCGCACGTTATGCCCGACATGCAATTGGATGCGACAATGAAGGTGGACAGGGTTCTGAAATCTGCGTTAGGTATCATAGATCACCGCGCCCGGTACCAGGCGCTAATTGCACCGGCGGCCACGGCGAACGGGCCAGACGGCAAAGGAGAGGGAGAGAAATTTGGCGGATTATGATGTCATCGTTATCGGCGCTGGCAATGCGGCGCTTGCCGCCAGCGTTTCGGCCCGCGAGGCCGGTGCCGGGCGCGTCGTGGTGCTGGAGAAGGCGACGCGCCAAATGCGCGGCGGCAACACTTATTTCAGCGGCGGGCTTTTGCGCTTCGCCTTTTCGGATGTCGAGGAACTGCTGGAAATCGTGCCCGAGGCCAGGGATGTCCCCGGCTTCGTCGACGGTGTCGAGCCCTACCCGAAAGAAGCGTTCCTCGCCGACCTCATGCGCATGACCGACGGGCGCGCCGACCCGGAGCTTGCCGATATCCTGATCTCCAACTCCCTCGACGTGGTCCGCTGGCTGGCCAACCACGGCATCAAGATGGAAATTGCGATGTCGCTGGGCGGCGTCAAGGTCGGCAACGTCATCAAGTGGCCGAAGGGCGCCATCGTGCGCGCCGAGCACGAAGGCATCGGATTGTCGACTGGCTGGTTCAGGATCGCCGAGGAGCACGGGGTCGAAATCCGCTACGAGGCGGGGGCCATCGGCCTCCTGCGGAACGGCGACGGGCGCATCAATGGGGTCGCCGTCAAGACGGCGGAAGGCTTGAGTGAAATCACCGGCGGCGCCGTGGTCTTGGGGTGCGGCGGATTCGAGGGCAATGCGGCGTGGCGCGCCCAGTATCTCGGCAAGCCCTGGGATCACGCCAAGGTCAGGGGAACCATGCATAATCAGGGCGACGGTCTGCGCATGGCGCTCGAGATCGGGGCGCTGCCTTACGGGCAGTGGAGCGGTTGTCACGCGACGCCGATCAACGCCGAGGCACCCTCATACGGCGAGCGCAAGCTGACGGATAAGACCAACCGGCTTTCCTATCCCTACGGGGTGATGATCAACAAATTGGGCCTTCGCTTCGTCGATGAGGGCGAGGACCAGCAGTTCTATACCTACGCCAAGTTCGGCGGCATCATCCTCCACCAGCCCGACAGCATCGCCTATCAAATCTTCGATTCCAAGGTCACCCATCTGCTCGAGCCGCGCTACTCGACCACCGATCCGGTCAAGGCGGATAGCTTGGAGGATCTGGTGGCGAAACTCGATGTCGCGCAAGGGACGGCGAATGAGACCTTGGCGGCCTACAACGCCGCCGCCGGGAATGGCGAGTTCGATCCCGGCGAGCTCGACGGCCTGTGCACCAAAGGGCTCGCGCTTGCCAAATCGAACTGGGCGCAGCCGCTCGATACCCCGCCTTATGTTGCCTACGGTGTAACCGGCGGCATCACTTTCAGCTTCGGCGGCGTCAAGGTCACCGAACGTGCCGAAATCGTCGGCACCGACTGGAAGCCGATCGCGGGCCTTTACGCCTGCGGCGAGATGGTCGGCGGGCTGTTCCACTACAATTACCCCGGCGGCACGGGCCTGGTGTCGGGCGCCGTGTTCGGACGCATCGCCGGGACCAGCGCCGCTGGCTAAACGGCGAGAGCGCAACAGAGGAGCGGATGAGATGAAACAATTGAGGCTGCGCGCCGTTTTCATGCGCGGGGGCACGTCCAACGCCATCATGTTGCGCACCGGCGACCTGCCCGAGGACCGTGCGCTTTGGCCCGCCCTTTTCCTCGCCGCCATGGGCAGCCCCGATCCCAACGGGCGTCAGCTCGACGGCATGGGCGGCGGCATATCGTCGCTTTCGAAGGTCTGCGTCATCGGCCCGCCGAGCCGCCCCGACGCCGATATCGATTACACCTTCATCCAGATCATGGTGACCGACGCAGCCGTTGATACCAGCGGCAATTGCGGCAACATGTCCTCGGCCGTCGGCCCCTTCGCCGTCGATGAGGGGATCATCCCCCGTCCCGAAGGAAAAGACGCCGTCGTTCGCATCCACAACACCAATACCGGCAAGATCATCGTCTCGCGTTTCACCATGGACGGCGAGCTGGCGGCGGTGGACGGCGATTTTGCCCTGCCCGGCGTCGCCGGCACCGGCGCGCCGGTGCGCCTCGAATTTCTCGATCCCGGCGGGTCCGGCAGCGCTGGCCTTTTGCCCACCGGCAAGGTGGTGGATGAGCTGGAGGCTCCGGGGATCGAGCCGATTCTGGTTTCAATGGTCGATGCCGCCCTGCCCGCCGTGTTCCTTGATGCGGCGGCTCTTGGGGCCGAGGGCACCGAACTTCCCAGCGAAATGGATGGCGATCGGGGATTGATGGACAAGCTCGAGACTATCCGTCTGGCCGCCAGCGTGCGGATGGGCATCGCGGCCACGCCGGCAGCGGCGGCGAAGATCCCTCACATACCCAAGGTCGCCCTGATCACCGGGCCGAAGGACGCGAAGACGCTGGCGGGTGAGACCATCATTGGTGATGACATGGACGTCACCGTGCGCATGATCTCGATCGGCAACACCCATCGTGCCGTGCCGGTGACGGGCTCTCTGTGCCTGGCCGTGGCGGCTCGGATCGAAGGCAGCGTGGTCAACGCGCTTGCCCGGCCCCTGGCGACCGGCACCGATATCAGGATCGCCAATCCGTCGGGCGTGATCACGGTGGCAGCCGAGCTGCGCAAGGATGGCGAGGACTGGGTCGCCGAACACGCCGTGCTTTACCGCACCCAGCGCCGGCTGATGGAAGGGACGCTTTTGGTCTCGGCTGCGAAGGTCGAGGCTGCGGAAAAGCGCGCGGCTCCGGTGATCACCGCCGCCTAGTATTGATCTACCATGGGATAGAACAATTAATATATTTGCTCAATTTTGGAAGTTGAGACGAAAGACTAGATTTTGCGTCCGTGAATGGCTGTACTCATAATGGCGACTTCCGAAGCGTTGCGCACCGCTGAAAATGTTGGTCCAGAAACTGCGAAAACCTTAATCCTCAGTAGTGTCGGCTTCTTTCGCTTCTTTCCCTTCCTTCGCCTCTTCCGCCTTAACCGCTCCCATCTCGCTAATCCGCTCACCGATTTGGAGCTTGATGGCGAAGAAGGTCAACACGATGACCGAGACGAAGAGGCCGATCGCCAGCGGGCTGTGGAAGAGCGCCCCCAACCAGTCGCCCTGGTTGATCAGCAGGGCGCGGCGGATGCTGCCCTCCGCCATCGGGGTGATCAGGAAGGTGATCACCATCGGCGCCTCGGGGATGCCGAAAATGCGCATGCCGAAGCCGATCAGCCCGAAGGCGAGCATGATCACCACGTCATAGGGGTTCTGTTGGAAGCCGTAGCTGCCGATTACCGCCATCAGCATGATCAACGGGATCAGCAGCGGGCGGGGCAGCTCGCCTAGCCTGGCGTAGATGAAGGCGAAAAAGCGGCCGATGCCGAGATTGAACACATTGCCGACCAACAGGATGATGAACAGCGAATAGATCACCTCTGGAAACAGCTCGAACATCCTCGGCCCCGGCGTCACGCCCTGGAGCATTAGGGCGCCGCCGATCAGCGCCGCGGTGGAACTGCCGGGGATGCCGAAAGCCAGCAGCGGCACCAGGGTCGGACCAACGGTGGCGTTGTTCCCCGCCTCGGCGGCGGCGACACCCTCGATGACGCCGGTGCCGATCTTCTTCTCGGGCGAGACCTGCTTGGCGACGCTATAAGACAGGAAGGCGCCGACGGTAGAGCCGAGGCCCGGCAGCATACCGACGAATGAACCGATGCCAAGCCCGATCAACATCTCCTTCCAGGTGCTCATATACTCGCGGAGACTCAAGCCCTCGGTGGTCTTCGAAAGCAGTCCCGAGACCGCCGCGCCAACCATCCTGGTGGTGCCGCTTTCACGCATGAGCTTGGCCACCTCCTCGATCATCCGGCCCATGGCGAACACCCCGATCACCAGCGGGATCAGGTGGATGCCATCTTGCAGCCACCAAAGCCCGAAGGTGTTGCGCGATACCGCGCCGACGGGGTCGGTGCCGATGGTGCCGATGAAGAGCCCCAGCGCCGCGCTCAGCATGCCCTTGGCCAAATGGTTGCCGCTCAAGGCGCCGAGCAGGGTGACGGCCAGCAGCATCAGCCAGAAACGCTCCGACGGCCCGAAGCTGAGCGCGACGATAGCCAGCATGGGGGCGACGAGGATGGTGATCACATCGGAAAGGAAATCGGCGGTGACGGAAGCGTAAAGCGCCATCAGCAGCGCCTTTCGCCCCTTGCCCGCGCGCATCAATTTGTAGCCATCATAGACGGTAGCGGCGGCCTCGGGCGTGCCTGGCGTGGCAAAACTGATGGCGGAGATCGAACCGCCGTAGACCGCCCCTTTGTAGACGCCGATCAACAGGCCCAGCGCCGATGGCGTATCCATGACGAAGGTCAGCGGCAGCATAAGCGCCACGCCCGTGGCCGCGGTCAACCCCGGCATGGCCCCGACGCCGACGCCGACGGTGACGCCGATGGCGAGCCACATCATCGTCTTGAAGGTGAAGACGAGGGTGAGTGCCTCAACAAATGCATCGGGGTTGAACAAGTCTCACCTTTCCGGAATTAGAAGGGCAGGATGCCCTGGGTCATGGCGATGCCGAGCATGCGAAACAGCCCGTAGACGATGACCGTCACGATGGCGCCGGACGCGGCCGCCGTGGTCCACGGGCGCACGCCGAGGACATACATCAATGGGAACAGGAATACCGGGGTGACCAGGAGGAAGCCTATCAGCTGCGACAGCTCGAAATAGAAATACCAGCCGATGAGGGCGGCGAAACAGTAGAGCCAGCTTTTCCATTCGATGTCCCGGAGGTCGTCGGTGATTTGGCGTCGACGGGAATCGAACATCAGCGCGATGGTGCAGAGCATCATGACGATGACGCCGATGACGGGAAAGAAGCCGAGCTTGAAGCCGTCGCGCAAATCCCGGTGGACCCATTCGGTCAGCAACAAATGAATGAGGAAAGCGCCGAGGATGACCGTCAGCAGGGCGCCGACGCCCTGGTTGGTTACGACCCAGCGCCGGAATCCGTGGTCGCTACCCGGCATTTTCGTATCCCTTCAGCCAAACGCTCTACAAGCCCGGACCGGCAGTTGCCCGCCCGTCCGGGCCCGATAGCAGGAAGCTTGTCAAGCCTATTTCAGGAGCTTGACCGCCGATTCCATGTCCTTGACCATCTGGTTGTATTTGGCCTGCGCCTTCTTCCGCGGAACGTAGATGACCTCCTCGCCCATCTTCTTAAGCATCTTCTTGACCGACTTGGCCTTCAGCAGCTTGCCCAACTTGACCGAGATGGCGTCGGCGATGGCATCCGGCGTATCGGGGTGAACGCCGACCCAGCGCGGGAAGCTGATGCCGTTGTAGCCAAGATCGGCCGCGGTCGGCGGTTTTCCGAGCTTCTTCGCAATCTTCTTTGACAACGGCAGGTCGCTGGTATTGACGACGACGGTCCCCTTTTCGGGCACCAGGCCCTTGATCGTGGACGCCGTGGCGGACAACAAATTGATGTGGCCGCCGAGGAAGTCGGCCACGGCCTTGCCGGTGCTCGGATAGGGCACGTAGGTGATCTTGAGACCCGCCTGCTTCATCAGGTAGGCGACGCCGGTGAGGAGGGAATTGGAGCCGCCGACGGTCAGCTTGCCGGGGTTGGCTTTGGCATAAGCCGCAAGCCCCTTCCAATCGGACCATTTCTTGCCGTTCTTGGCGGTGAGGATCGCCCGGAACGACGACAAGTAGGCGACGATCTTGATCTGGCTGGGTTTGATCGGCGGCTTTTTCTCGAGCAGCAGGGAAAGGATTGGGGTCGGGCTTCCCTGGATGAGGGTGTAGCCGTCGGCTGGCCGCGCTAGCATCTTCTTCCAACCCACTACGGCCGAGGCGCCGGGCATGTTGCGCACGTGAAAGGCTTGGCCAAAATGGTCGATGGCGCTGCCGGCAAGGACCCGCGCCCACCTGTCGGTGCCGCCGCCGGCGCCGAAGGGCACGACATAGGTGATGGTCTTGTTGGGATACTCGGCGGCGGGAAGGTTGGAAGACGCGCCCGGCAGGATGAATCCCGCCACTACCAACGCGCCGATAATCTTGGAGAAAAGCTTCATGATATGTCCCCCTGATTTTCTAACGAACGACCAAAAGCGGGGCTTGACGCCCCTTCCACATATACTAATTTGTTATGTAGTTGTTTTTTTATGGGACTATTTCCTGGTATGTGAGTCAACTTAATTCCCGCACCCAGAGCCTGGGGAGTGAAAAGGCCCGATCCGGCCTAGGCTATTGGAGGGCTCCAGCCGGATCAGGCCTTCCCCTAAATCCATTTTGGACTAACATAGCAAACCGGCGCGTTCAGCCGCTCTGCCATCCCTCCGCTATTGATTTCATTGGGTTTTTTGAAACTGGCTGAACGCAATCCCCATGAGTTGGTCACAATTAGGTCACATCATGCCGAGGTTCATGCCTCGGCGCGCTTACCTAGCGCAGTTCTCAAGGCCCTGTCGACCTTCATTGCGGCGTCCTCCTGCATCCCCGGCATGACGTGGGAATAGAGGTCTAGCGTCACCGCGATGGTGGCATGCCCGAGCCGCGGGTGGACCCCAGCCTTGAGCAGCTGGGTTGCGTGCGTATGCCGAAGATCATGGAAACGGACCCTTGGAATATTTAGGGTCCGGATCAGTCTTGTGAAGCTGCTGGTGAGGCTAGGAGGATTAATAGGCCCTCCCCCACCCTTCATGCACACCAGACCATCCTCATTCCACCCGGCACCAAGGCTCAGCATCAGTTCCGCCTGCTCCACGCGGTGCAGTCTGAGTGCATCGACAGTGATCCCCGGAAGTGAAATCGTCCTCCGGCTCTTCTGGGTCTTTGGCTGCTTGAACTTGAGGCCGCCGTAGCGGGACTTCTCCAGCGTGCGGGTAACGGAAAGTACCCCGCCATCAAGGTCAATATCAGACCAACGGAGCGCCAGGACCGGCATTATCACGTTAATCGGTGGCGGCCGCAAAGGTCTGCATCGACGCCCTTTCAGGCTGCCGCGCTTGCGCTTCCCCATTCATTGAATGCGTCCGCTCGACACCGCTTGAACGTGGGTCTGCTAAGTAAATGACGCTGGACGTAAAAGGTGTTGTAAACTGAGGATTGAATATTCGAGGCAAGCGCTGTCCAGAGCCCGGTGATTTAAACCGTTGCTGTTTCCGCTCTCTCCGTCGCACTGGTTGATGCGAGTTCTCCGCGCGATTGTTCGCACGCTTATTATCGATGTGCTCAGCCGTCAGGCCGAGGGTCCGAAAGGCAACATGATAGGACCTGAGTTTATCGGTTGTGATCCGGGTTGGCGCCCAGCCTTGTTTCTTCAGAAGTCTCCGCATCAACTTCGACGCCGCCCTGGCGTTCCGCTTCGATTGCACGAGGAAATCCAGGACCTCGCCTTCATTATCGACTGCGCGCCACAACCAATGACGCTGCCCTCGGATAACGATGACCATTTCATCAAAATGCCAATAATCTCTGGGTGTCGGTCGCATACGGCGCAGGTTTCGAGCAATCGGCGCACCAAATTTGAGGAACCAGCGCCGCACGCTCTCGTAGGAAATATCCAGGCCCCGCTCCGCAAGAAGATCCTCCACATCTCGATAGCTCAAAGTGAACCGAGCATAGAGCCAAACGGCGTGACGAATGATGTCAGGAGGAAATCGGTGACAGCGATAGGAGATCGGTTTCATCTGATCACGCTACCGCCTGGTAACCTTCTCGCCAAGCCGATTAACGTGATAATGCCTCACCGCATATGAGGACACGATCATTCTGTGTCATATTCAAGTCTTCTTCGTTCCGTTATTTCTGCGGCCTCTCTACGTTTCCGTTTGAACTTTGAGGTCGAAATATCCCTTAATTCGAATATCCCGAGAACGAGAATTACAGTCGGCTCAAGCGCCTCGTCCCTGCGGACAAGAAAATTAATTGCTGAACAAAATGGCTCATTAACGAGCTGGTGCGCTGTTGCCCACGATTCGGAATAAATCATCACGCCGTCCGCCGGTTTATTAGAAAATCACGCCCCAGAAACAATGCCACGAGACCAAGGCCAGCAAGATCGATCCAACCCTCGCCGATATATTTCCCCGGGAACAACAAGGCCAATCCAGCAACAACCAACATGCCCCGCGATAGCATATCCAATCGCCGCATCAAGTAACCCGCCAATCCAGCCGATGTGATCCATACCCCGACGGTCGCGGCGATCACCGCCCAGACAATGGCCAGGGCCTCGCCTTTCAAGAGCAGTTCCGGGGAAAACACGAACACGAAAGGAAGGGCAAAGGCCGGCCAGGCAAATTTGACGGCCAGCGCCGCCGTCTCCATGGGGCGTGCGCCGGCCAGATTGGCCGCGGTGAACGCGGCGACGGCTACGGGCGGTGTGATCAGGGACAGGAGGCCATAATAGAGTACGAATAGATGTGCCGCGAACGGGTCCACGCCCAGCTTGATCAGCGGTGGCGCGGCGAGGATCGCGACAAGGAAATAAATTGCCGTCGTCGGCATTCCCATACCCAATATAATAGACACGAAAGCGGTGAGGACGAGGAGCAGGATCAGGCTGTTCTCGCCGATTTGTACCAATGTGAATGTCAGTCCAAAACCGAGGCCGGTGAATTCCACCACACCGATAATCAGCCCGGCCATGGCGCCGATAACAATGATTCCCGTCGACGTCTGCCCGGCATTTTTAAGGGAGTCGATCACCACCGGGAAACTGAGCCTGTGCCCTTTGTACCCCTTCATGCTAACAACCAGAAGCATGGTCGATGCCCAGGCGGCCGCTTCGGAGGGTGTGCGATTGAACATAAAAATGGCGCCGATTAGGACCGCGAATGGCAGGACAAAAATCCATCCCTTGGCAACAACTTTGCCCAACGGTTCGAGTTCATCCTTACTGATCGGAGGGATATCCCTGCGGGCTGCCTCAAGATCCGCCTGAACGAAAACCGATACGTAATACAAAAACGCGGGGATCAGCGCGGCCAAAATAACTTCGGCGTATTCCACCTCTAGCAGTTCAGCCATGAGGAAGGCCGCGGCGCCCATTATCGGCGGCATAATCTGGCCCCCAGTCGAGGCGACGGCTTCGTAAGCCGCGGCGGACACGGGTTTGTACCCCGTCCGTTTCATCAGTGGTATGGTCACCACGCCAGTGGAGGCGACATTGGCCACGGCACTGCCTGAGACGGATCCGAACAGTGCCGACGCCAGGATTGCAACCTTCGCCGGGCCACCGCGCCGATGCCCCATAACCGACATCGCTAAATCGGTGAACCATTGCGAACCACCGGACCGCAACAGCAATTCTCCAAATACGACAAACATTACGACAATAGTGACCAAAATCGTCAGCGGCAGTCCCAACAGGCCAACGTTATCGCCGACGAGGTAGGCAAACGTTCTATAGAAACCCATGGTTTGGGCTTGCAGATTTCCGGGAATAATATCGCCGAACAATCCATAAAGCATAAAACAGCTGAGGATGGCCAACAGGGCCCACCCGGCGGTCCGCCTTAACGCCTCGAAGACAAGCGGAATGGTAATCAAAGACAAGGCAAACGCTTCGTCCCGATAATCAAATGTGGAACCGGAAATAATGGGAAAGCGAATGGCCAACCAAAACCCAATCACGAGGGAGAGGAAAGCCGCGATGATGTCGTAGAATGGGACGTGGGTTTGAGAACCGCCGGAAGCCCGGCGTTTCAGAAACACCACCGCCAGCCCAAAGCCGAGAACCAGGGCGATGCCCTGCTCGGTCAGGACAGGCCATTCCAGCAAGGCCGGAATCTCGAAGGCAAATCCGAGCACAACGACAACGAGACTGAAGCCCAGCCATTGCGCCAGTTGTACCGAGATAGCACTTCTGGCTTGACTCACATTTTCCGCAGATTCCGTAGGCGACACCCAACGCTCCTATTTGGTGAGCAATTCGGCGATCGCCTCAGGCGCCTTACATCCCCTTCCAGATTCCGACTTCTTTGTAGAATTTGACGGCAGCTGGATGATACGGCATCTCTTTACCGAATTGGGTCGCCATTGCCGCGGATTTGTGACTTCTCCACAACGGACTCAGCCCGTGAATCTGCTCTTCGTTGTCGTACAGGGCTTTCACGACGGCGTAGATCACTTTGTCGGACACATCTTTGTTGGCCCAGAGAAGGTATTTGAAGTGAATCACATCGATCGGAGCCAGCACACCGACAAACGGTTTCGCCGGGTTCACTGTTCGAATCGATGCTTTAGGGGCAAATTTGTTCATCCGCTTCACCGCCGCCTCATCGGTTGACAAATCCAGGAAAACAATTCCTCCGACAGCAGCATTTATTTTTTTTACGATCCCCGAACCGATAGCAGCAAGACCAACGTCGAGTTTACCTTTGGTGAAAGCATCCCAATGCTGACGAAGTCCTGCTTGCGGAATCATTGTGACGTCATTCCATCCCAATTCGGCGTTGGCGAGGTTGGCCTCGAACAGATATTTGAACAGCGGTGCGCCGGAAAACTCGCCCGGCACGCGTTTGCCTTTGAGGTCGGCGATGGTCCGGATGCCAGAATCGGCTTTGGCGAATAAGCCACTCTTGAATGTCATCAAGGACGCAACGAGTCGCAGGTTCGGACTTTTCTTGCCTTGCGACATGCCGGTGCCGGTGAAGTCCATATAGGCCTGCATGGCATTGGAAACGCCGAATTCCAGCTCACCGGCGTTCACCACCGGGACATACTGTGCGGTTCCGCCCATTGGACGGGGCCGCATTTGCATCCCGGCATGGGAGGAAACGATTATAGAAATGCCTGCTGAAACCTGAGCGGTGGCCCCACCCTTGGTGGTTCCGATACCGACGGTCTCAGCCTGCGCTTGGGCCGTTCCCAACAGAACCGTGGCAAAGATAAGAGATACAATCCGGTTTGCTTTCATCATCCAACTCCCTATTTTGATTAGCTATATTGTCTGGCGAGCGATGATTTTTTCGTTCCTTGGATCTACCGACATCATTGTTGTAGACAGATGCCCCCAACCATCGCCGATCTTCTCGCAGGCGAAGTCGCCGAGATACTCGCACGAGAATGCCCCAAGGTGTAGCTTCAATTCGTGGCGGGATTTTCCGATTATATCTTGGATTGGCATTATCACGTTAATCGGCTTGGCGAGAAGGTTACCAGGCGGTAGCGTGATCAGATGAAACCGATCTCCTATCGCTGTCACCGCTTTCCTCCTGACATCATTCGTCACGCCGTTTGGCTCTATGCTCGGTTCACTTTGA
>SMXQ01000120.1 GCA_004356985.1 Alphaproteobacteria bacterium
CGGATTCGGGAGCTGCGGCCGGGCGCGGGAAACCGGACTTCCTTACCGGGGCGAGGTCTATACGTTTTACGTCCACCCCGACCACCAAGGTGAAGGCGTCGGCAAATCATTGTTGCGGGAGCTGTTCCGGGCATTGTCGGGTAACGCCATGGGCTCGGCATTGATCTGGGTGCTGGCCGACAATCCCGCGAGGTTCTTCTACGAGGCGCGCGGCGGGCGGTTGGTCGCCATGCGCGACCAACGGCTATGGGGAACGGTGCTTCACGAAAAGGCTTACGGCTGGGACGACCTGGCCGCGGCCACGAGCCGCCGCGCCCGGCAACGGCTGCCCCATGGGCGGTGACCATTTTCCTTGGCGCGGGTGGCGTCTTGCGGTCGATGGAGAAGCACAAGTTTTCGAAACCCCGAGCAAGGCCGAAGCGGGGCCAGCCACCCCATGAGAAGCAATCCACCGCCCGGATTTGCAACGCACCCGCGGCACCGCAGGGGGCCCCAGGTTCCCGGCCGTCCTATTCGCGAACCTCGTCCACCAGTTTCCAACCACGGCGCTTGTGCCGCCAAAGAAGCCAAACGCTGAACATGGTCACGACGCCGGCGATGGTCGGCCGCACGGCGCCTTGCATCATGAAAAGCGGGACGGCGAGGCAGATCGCCATGGCCGAGGGATAGATCAGCGTCCACCGGACCTTTCCCCTGAGCTTCTGGTATTGCGCGAAAAAAATTGAAAAAGCGCCGAGGATCAGGAAAAACAGCGACCAGGGGCGAGTCAAAAACAGCGTCAGGTCATCGCTGATCGACAGCGCCCGGTTAAGGTTCAGCTCGGCGATATGCCCCAACACGACACCGAGGATCATCGGCGCCAAGGGAAATCCCAGGGTCTTCATGATCAGCCCGATGACGCCGAAAATGAGCAGCGTCCACATGTCGAAGATAATGTTGTTCAAGGCGAAAATGCCGATCCCGCAATAGGCCAGGATGACGCCCGTCAGGATATACATCCGGACCTTGGTCACCAGGACGAAAGCGCGCAGGCAGACCGCCTGCATGGCCACCATGATGAAGTTGGCCAAGAAGAACGCCAAGAAGATGCCATAGGCGAGGGTGGGCTGATCGTTGATAAAGGTGGGGCTGGGAACGACGTCATGGATCAACAGGGCGCCCAGCATGATCGCGGTCACGATGTCGCCAGGAATACCGAGCGCCATCATGGTTATGAGCGCGCCGCCGGCGGTCGCGTTATTGGCCGATTCCGGCGCGATGATCCCGTCGATGCATCCGCTGCCGAATAATTCCGGCGTTTTGGAGGCCTTCTTGGCCTGATCGTAAGCCAGGATATTGGAGATCGATCCGCCCGCCGCGGGCAAGATGCCGGTAAAGACGCCAATCAGCGACGAGCGGATCAGATTACCCCAGCGGCTTAGCACCTCGCGGATGGCCTGGGCGTGTTCGATGCGGACCGCTTCGGCGCCCGGCGGCATCAAGGGCCGCCGGGCCGCCTGGCGATCCTGGACATCGCTGAGAAGCTGGGAGAAGGCGAAGAGGCCAACCAGGACCGGCAGAAACGCGAACCCCTGTTCAATCGGTTCAAAGCCGAAGCTGAACCGTTCCACGCCGTTTATTTCGTCCGAGCCCACGGTGGCCACGAGAAGCCCGAGCGTGCCCGCGATCAGGCCCTTGACGAGATTGTCTCCCGACAGGCTCGCCGTGATGGTGAGCGCGAAGAGCACCAGGGAGAAGAAATCCCATGGTCCGAACTCCAGCCCGATACGGGCGAGCTGGGGCGCCATGGTCATCAACAGGACGGCACTGATGACACCGCCGAAAAATGATGCCCAGACGCCGATCCCCAGCGCCAGTCCCGGCCGCCCCTGGCGGGCGAGGGGAAAGCCGTCGAAGGTGGTCGCAACCGAGGACGGGGTGCCGGGAATACCGGTCAGGATGCCGGCCATGAGTCCGCCCGAAAACCCGCCGACATAAACACCCAGCATGGTCGCAAGGCCCTGGATGGGGGTCATGCCGAAGGTAAACGGCAGGGTGAGAACGATCGCCATGGTGATGGTGAAGCCCGGAATGGCGCCGGCGATCAGGCCGGCGGCGACGCCGAGCACCATGAGCGCCATGGTTGGGACCGTGAAAAGGGCATCGGCGGCGGCGATGATGTTTTCGATGACCACGGCGCGCGCTACCAAATCCGCAGGATTTCACCTTCGGGAAGGATCACCCGAAGTCCGTACGTGAACACCGCCCACATGGCGCCCATGGCGATGACCGCTATGGCGCCATGAACAGCCATCCGCCGCACCTCCCACCCGCCGAGAAAGTTGAATAACAGGAAGACGAACAGCGTGGCGCCGATCAACATGCCGAGATAAGGCAGGGTGACGAGAAACACCCCGTACATGGCAAAGCAGGTCATCGCATTGCGGTAGGTCGAGAACCACCCGGCGATGCCGCCGCCGCGCGTAATTTCGCTTCGGTAACGCCCTCGCAGGGCGTTCGCCAGATATAAAATGCACAAAACGCCCTGGCCGACCAGGACCGCGCGCGGCCACACGTCCGAGCCCACCGTCCCGAAACTGGTCTTCTTGATGGTGAACGTCGCGGCGTAAAAGACGCAGGTCAGGACAAGCAGAAAGACGGCGGCGATGATGTCGCGATGGGTGCGCGCCATGACGGGTCCGTCCCTAAAGCATTCCCGGAATATTGGGCGGCCCCGCCACGGCGACCGCCCAATTCCCTTGCCTGGCCTACCTGCCCTTGTACATACCGACCTTTTTGGCGATCTTCTTCCACTTGGTGAAGGTCTTCTTCCAATAGGCGGTCGCCGCCGCCGGCCCCTGGAAATTGATCGACGTCCCCTTCCTTCCAAGTGAGGCGATCAGCGCCGGATCATCGGCGGCTTTTTTAAACGCCTTGGCCCAGAAATCGATCGCGTCCTTGGGCGTGCCCTTGGGCGCCGATACCCCGCGGTCGGTGCCGGTCACGAGATCGATGCCCATCTCGCGCATGGTGGGCACGTTGGGGATCAAGGGATGACGCTTCGCGGCATAAATGCCCAGCGCCTTCAACTCGCCCGCCTGGATGTATTTGACCGCCGCCGCCAGGTTGATCTCGCCGATGGAGATATTATTGGCGAGCAGGGCGGTCATGCGCTGGCGCGTGCCGTCATAAGATATGTGCTTGAGCTTGATGCCGGCCGCGTCCTCGAGCAGCAGAAACCAGAAATGGCTGGTCGAGCCGAGCGTGCCGCCGGTCAGGATGGTGCCCGGCTTGGCCTTTGCCGCCTTGACCAGATCACGCGCGTCTTTCCAGGGCACCGTCTTATTGGCGCCGATGACCGGCGCCGTCCGCGTCAGCATGGCGACGGGCTCGAAGGCATCCCAGGTAAACTTGACGCGTCCGGTGAGGTAGCTCGACAACGCACTTTGGTGAATGGCGAACAAGGTGCAGCCGTTAGGCTTCGCCTTGCGGGCCACTTTGGCGCCCTTGTTGCCGCCCTGCCCCGTTATATTGACCATCTGAAGCTGCGGCTTGATGCCGGTCTTGTTGACGGTCTCGATAACCAGCCGGAAAATCACGCCGGTTCCGCCACCGGCGCCCCAAGGCACGATCAGTTTCGCCGTTCGGCAGGGAAGTTCCGCCGCCTGTGACGGAACGGCCAGCACGGCGGCCAGCGCCGCGATGGCCAATGCCGTCAGTCTGTTCGATTTTCTCATGTTCCTGCCCCCGTTGTATCGCCAAACAAGATTATTCGGCGCGTCACGATAGACGCTATCGCGCACCCTGACCAAATGGAATCAAAATGGAATCAAATTGACCGGCGCCGGTCATGCGCAGTGTGCATTCGCACGACGGTTTTCAGGGCAGGCGCGGGCCGGTCAATGGCGTTGGCGGCGCCAGCGTTCGACAACCTTGCCCACGTGGCCTTCTATTCTGCTGCCGACTTTCCATGCCTCGGAGAAGTGGGCGGTGCCGCTCCGGGGGCGCTGGTCCTCGGGCAGAAGATCGAAGTGCAACCGCACCGGCAGAGATAGGCCCTCGCCCACGGCGATGGCTTCGCCGGTGCGAAGCGAAGGCAGGGAATCCAAAAGCCCAAGCGCCGATTCCGAGAGCGTGCCGCGGACGAAGTCCTGGTCCGTCTGGTTGCTCATGCGCATGGCGAAAATGGTGTTGCATTGGGACAGGATTCCCGACTCGAGCTCCGAAGGCCGCTGGCTTACGATACAGAGGGAAACGCCGTATTTGCGGCCTTCATTGGCGATCCTCGAAAGCGCGCGCTTGGTCAGCTCGAAGCCTTTATCGTCGGTCCGCGCGACGTAGCGATGTGCCTCCTCACAGACCAGCAGAATGGGGGCGTCCTGCTCGCCCCAGAAGGCGAAATCGAAAGTCAACCGGCAGAGCAGGGAAACCACGACTTTCAGGATATCCGTCGGGACTTCCGATAGATCAAGAACGGTGATCGGTTTGCCGTCCGCCGGAATGCGGAACAGCTGCGACAGGATTTTCTCCATGTCGTCGGCCACGGTGAAGCGCTCTTCGAACATGAAGTCAAAGCGCCGATCCGCCAAGAGCGCACTGAACCTGTTCCGCAAGCGCAGGTAGGGGGCCGAATCGGTGGGTTTGTCGAGCTTGCCGAGACACTCGTTGATGTAGCGGAGCAGCTCCGATAAGCGGTAGGGCACGGGGGTATCGCTGCCGATTCGCTCGATCTCGTCGGCGCCCTCGTTGAACACCCGTTTGGAGTGAATCACGGCATCCTTCAAGATGTTTCTGTCGACCTCCCGGTTGTCGGACTTCTCGACGATGATTTCCTGTATTTCATCCAAACTGAGAAGCCAATAAGGCAGCTTCAGCCGCCCCGCCCCGAGGAGTTCGGCGCAGTCGGCGAAGGCGTGGCTGTATTCGTCATGGAGGTCGAGCAGCAGAATGTGCCCTTCGGCATGGCTTGAAATAATCGCCCGCAACATGGTCGCCACGGCACAGGATTTGCCGGACCCCGTGTTCCCCAGGACCGCGAAATGCTTGCCGAGGAGATCATCGACGGCGATGAAGGCTGGCAGGCTGATGTCCTGGTAGATGGTGCCGACCTTGACATTGGATACATGGGGTTGCGCGTAGACCTGCATGAGGTCTTCCTGGCTGACCGCGTAAACCCCATCCCCGAGCCTGGGAAAGAAGGAAACGCCGCGGCGGAATTCGATGGACCCGCCATCCGCCGCGTTGACCCCCTCCCCCACCAGCTCGATCTCCATGATCCGGACTTCCGTCCCGTCGTCCGCTTCGACCATGTCGGGAATATCCAGGCTCCTGACCATGCCGAAGATGATGGTTTCCACCGTCGCCATTTTCACCAGGGCGCCGATCTGGAGATCTTCGCCGCCGCCGGACTCGCCCGGCGTCCGCACGGCCAGGCGGGCGATCACCCGCGCGCCCGACACCGACACCACCTGGCCGATCTTTTCCCTTTGATCGATGGAAATGCCGGCCCTTTTCAGGGACCCGGCGAACGGGCTTTCGGCGGATCGGCCGGACTCGTTGACATCGTCTTCGTAAATCATGGCTCAACCACTCATTTGCCGATCAACGGCACCCTCCGCGGGCCACCCGGTCGTTACGCCGAGCCCCTTGGCCAGCCTTGTCCCCGCGGTCCAGGATACCGGCGCAGGTTTCGCCCGGCACCCCGGCGGCAAGGAGGTGGCCCCAAGGAGGCATCGACCCGCGCCATGGTATTTTCTCATGGCCCCGTTGTCCACTTGGGAAAAGGCGGCGCACGGAGCGGCGGGCCGGAAGGTAAGCAGAACGGTGCCTATAAAAATGGTTGCCACACCATAGAAGCCATAGAGCAGAGGCGCGCCATAAATGAAATTCTCCGCGGGTCGCGCGAGGCGCTGGCTGAGGTTCTGCGTCGAAGCACAGACGGACGGTGAACAGGGGCACGAGTATCCACCCGCAATTTGCCGATGATCTATGTGGGGGGTGCCGGCTACGGTCCGCGCACTGGTGTCCCTAACTCATCGCGCAGGAATTCGCCTAGCATTCGAAACTCATCGCCCCGCCTGGAGGTCTTGCGCCATACCAGGGCGATGCGGCGGGACGCCTTGGGGCTTGAGAACGGCCGGAAATCCAATTTGAGCCCGCGCAGGATACCGGCATCCACCGCCATTTTGGGCAGCACCGTCACACCGAGGCCGTTATCGACCATCTGCACCAGGGTATGCAGGCTTGTGGCCTGAAAACGGCCCGTGTGCACGGTTTCGCCGAACTTGCCCATGGCCAGGGTCTGGTCGGTCAGACAATTACCTTCTTCCAGCACCAGCAACGCATCCCGGTCCAAGCGGGTGGGCGTCATGGTCTCAAACTCGCCCATTCCATGGCCGTACGGAAAAACGGCCAGCAATGGGTCGGTGGCGAACTCGAATGTTTCCACCTTTACCGTCTTATACGGCAACGCCATCAACACCAGATCCAACGCGCCGTCGGCTAGTTGCCGGAGCAGGGATTCAGTCTGTTCTTCGCGCAAATACAGCCGCAGGTCGGGATACGTGTCCCGCAGTCCCGGCAATGCCCGGGGCAGCAGGAAGGGTCCGATGGTGGGAATCACCCCCATTCGAAGATCGCCCACCAGTGGCGCGCCCGCGCCCTTCACCACTTCCGTCAAATCGTCGAGCCGGGCCACCACCTCTTTGGCCAAGCGCACCATCTCTCGCCCCAACGGCGTCAGCATGACGGAACGCTTGGTGCGCTCGAAAAGCAAGGCGCCGAGTACGGTCTCCAATTCCTTGATGCTGGCGCTCAACGACGACTGGGTGACCAGGCAAGCCTCCGCCGCGCGGCTGAAATGGCAATGTTCGGCCAGGCTCAAAAAATGGCGAAGCTGGCGAAGGGTGGGTTCGGGCGGCATTGGATGCTTCCTCACAATAATCGATTTTATCGATTAGTATCATCATTATTACTCGTTTCACAAATTAATTAAACACCCCTATTTTCCTCTTCAAGACACCAGTGCAACCGGTCGAGAGACCACACCAAGGATCCTTTACAGGAGATCAAAATGAACATGCCGACAGTCCCCGACGTTACCTTCAAGACCCGGGTCCGCAACGACGCCATCGAAGGTTCCAACCCGTTCGAGTGGAAAGATTTGACCTGCGACGAGATTTTCAAAGGCAAGCGGATCGCCTTGTTCGCCTTGCCCGGCGCCTTCACGCCCACGTGCTCGACCAGTCACTTGCCGCGCTACGAGGAACTTCACGACGAATTGCGCGCCGAAGGCATCGACCAGATCATCTGTCTGTCCGTGAACGACGCCTTCGTGATGTATCAATGGGGCA